>JACCZJ010000139.1 GCA_013696065.1 Nocardioidaceae bacterium | reverse complement strand
GGCGTAGACCGTGCGACCCTGCTTTTTCACGGTGTCCTGGTGGATCCGGAAGCTCTCCGGCGTCTGACCCTCTGGCTCGTAGTCGACGTCACCCGTGGGGGCGTCGACCGCGAGTTGGTTCAGCAGGTAGAGGTAGGAGTCGAGCAGCTCCTCGGGTATGTGGTCCACGAAGGTCTCGATCTGGTAGTCGGTGTGATGAGGTTGTGCCTCATCGATCCACCGCTGGATGACCTCGCCGGACACCGGAAGGGGCAGCGCCCGCTGGATCTCGACACTGGCCAACGTGAAGCCGTGCTTCTCGGCGAAGCGTCGGTAAGGATGGGTCTCTCGGTCTGCGAAGGCGTATTTGGCCATGCTGAGTAACGTTGTGCGGCCCACCGCCTGGGTGTCGGCCACCACATGGTTGAGCAACGCCGACCCGACGCCGAGGCGACGCTGCTCGGGGGCGACGCTGATCTCGGCATAGACCTTGTCGAGGTTGTCACTGAGCGGCAGGAACATCGCGGCGATGCCCACCATCGACGCTCCCTCGTACGCGGCGTAAGCGCGGGTCTCCTCGTCTGGATCCTCGGCGCGGAACATGACGGCGGCCTCGTGGTGGGACCACATCGGCATCCCGGGACGTTCGAAGAGCTCCGCTGCCCGCATGATCTCGTAGAAGCACCCGAAGGTGTCGTCGTCGTGTACGTCGATCGGTCGGATGTCCACGTATTGAGAATAAGAACGACACTCGCCGCCGGCCACTGGTTTTTCGTCAGCCAGCACGCCAGCCGCGAGCTGCCGTCGTCTGAACGTCGGTCAGCTAAGTCTCGTCCAGCCCACTCGCGTCGCCGGGCACATCGACGGCATGTTGGCGTAGCGCCTCGACGGGGATCACGTCGAGCGTGCGGACGTTCGTGGATGCCAGGACGACCGGCGCAGCCACCCCGTCGCTATACGCCTGCGCCCAACGCAAGGCCACCACGCACCAGCGGTCACCGGCGCGCAAACCCGGGAAGCCGTACTCCGGCCGCGGTGTGCTCAAGTCGTTTCCTACCCGGCGCTGGTGGTCCAGGAACTCGTCGGTGACGACGGCACACACGGTGTGAAGCCCGATGTCCTCCGGGCTTGTGCCGCAGAAGCCGTCGCGGAAGAAGCCGGTCAATGGATCGGTCCCGCAAGCCTCCAGTTCACCGCCGAGCACGTTTCGATCGTCGCTCATCCCGACAGTCTTGCGGCACGGCATCAACCGGTCCAGCGTCGACCGGAAATCGAGGGCAGGCTAACCTCCGGACATCCAAACATTCCTTCCGTACGCCGATTTCGCGCGTAGCGCGGCGGTTCTCGACGACAAGCGACTCGGCAAACAGCGCGTCGAGACGCTCCAAATCATGCAGGTACTCACAGGTCTGCGCTGGGACAACACGATCGGTGTAATCGGGGCCTATGAACCGAAGGGGTGGCGGACCCACCCAGTCGTCTTGATGTGGAAGGGGTTCGAACGGGCACTGGCCGACTACCAAAATGCCGTCTGCTCGGCATGGTCAAGCCGAGGGTTCAACGACACGTGCGACAAGAAGACGGCCGGGCTCTTGGAGTCGTCAGGACTTCCCAACTCGAGGGTGCTGCCGCCTTGGCTCGGCCAGGAGGCACTGCACCTGTCGCACCGGTCCAACCTGATCCGCAAGGACCCTGCCGTCTACGCTCCACTCTTCGCGGGAATCCCGCCAGACCTGCCCTACGTCTGGCCCGCTGCCTCATCGGAGGGGCCGACGCCCTGAGATACTGCATTCGACTTGCCCGGCGCCTCTCTAGCGTCGAAGGTAGAGGCATGGAAAAGCGCCGGCTTGGTCGCCTCGGTCATAACAGCTCTGTCCTTATTTACGGGGGTGCCGCTCTTAGTGACGTCGCCCAGGACGTGGCAGATCGCTCAGTGCAGGAGGCCCTTAACGGGGGGATCAACCACATCGACGTCGCGGCCAGTTACGGCGAGGCTGAGCTTCGGCTCGGCCCGATGATGGCCGACATACGCGACCGGATCTTTTTGGCGACAAAGACCGGAGCGCGCGGGCGCGAGGAGGCGTGGGCGCAGATCAACGCGTCCCTAGAACGGCTCCAGACCGACCGGGTCGACCTGTTGCAGCTGCACTCCGTCGGTGACCTGGACGAGCTGGACCTCGCCACCGGCCCCGATGGCGCTTTGCAGGCCGCCGTGCGGGCCCAGGAGGAAGGCCTCGTCGGCGCCGTCGGCATCACCGGCCATACCCACGCGGCGCCAGCCACTCACCTCGAGGCATTGCGCCGCTTTCCGTTCGCGACGGTGCTGACCCCGCTCAACCCGGTGCTCTGGCGCGACGCACAGTATCGCGCTGATTATCAGGCGCTGGTTGCAGAGGTGAAGCGGCAAGACGCTGGGCTGATGACGATCAAGACGGTGTCCAGGCGAAATTGGCCGGTCGAGGGCGACCAGCAGCGGTATGCGACCTGGTACGAGCCGTACGACGACCAGCAGCGGATCACGGCAGCGGTCTCCTGGGTGCTTGCGCACTCCGAGGTCACCGGTATCCCGACGGCCGGGGAGGTACGACTCCTCGCCATGATGCTCACGGCGGAGGCGGAACGGATCTCGCCGGATGAGGCCGAGCTTCAGCTCTCCGCCGACGAGCTATACAGCTCGCCCTTCATCGCCATGCCTTGACCGGGCCCCGGATCTGCGCTGGGCTGAGCCCTCCGGCTAGAGCTTGCGGAGCCTGACGTAGCGCACGGAGTGGTCCGCGTCCTTGCGGAGCACCAACGTCGCCCGGCTGCGTGTCGGGCGGATGTTGGCGTCGAGGTTCGGCCCGTTGATGGCATCCCAAATCAGATCGGCCTGCTCGATCGCCTGGGCCTCAGTGAGGTGAGCGTAGCGCTGGAAATAGGAGGCCGGATCGCGGAAGGCGGTCTCCCGAAGGCGCAGGAAGCGCTCGGCATACCACCTGCGTATGTCGGGTGTGGCCGCATCGACGTACACGGAGAAGTCGAAGAAATCGCGCACCGCCAAGCCCACTCGGCCGGTGGCCGTCGGATGAGATGGTTGCAGCACGTTGAGGCCCTCGATCAAGACGATGTCGGGCCGCTTGAGGACCAGACGCTGGTCTGCCATGACGTCGTACTCGAGGTGCGAGTAGACCGGCGCAGCGACTTCGTCCTTGCCGGACTTGATGTCGATGACGAACCTGAGCAGGGCGCGACGGTCGTAAGAATCGGGAAAGCCTTTGCGGTCGAGTAGGCCACGCCGCTCAAGCTCGGCGTTGGGATAGAGGAAGCCGTCCGTCGTCACCAGGGCAACGTTGGGATGCTCCGGCCAATGCGCAAGCAGCTCGCGCAACAGCCGTGCCGTCGTGGATTTCCCCACCGCCACAGAACCGGCAACTCCGATCACAAATGGGGTCCGCTGCTGGGAGTCGCCGAGGAACGACACGGTGTCTTGGTGCAACGCGCCGACATGGCGGACGTAGAGGCTGAGGAGGCGGGAGATGGGCAGATAGACGTCGGAGACCTCCTCCAAGTCAAGCTCTTCGCCGAGACCACGCAGCCTCTCCACCTCTACGGCTGACAGCGGCAAAGGCATCGACTCGGCCAGCGCAGCCCAGGCCGAGCGGTTCAACTCGACATACGGGGACTGGTCGAGTGAGGGCATGTGCGCCATTGTGGCGGGGTCAGGTTGGCCTTGCTCGCCCAGGTGGCGGCCGATCGTCGCTAGGCTGAGCCCCATGTGCGGAATCGTGGGGTATGTCGGCGGCCAGGCTTCGCTCGAGGTGGTCATCGACGGATTGCGCCGCCTGGAATATCGCGGCTACGACTCAGCCGGCGTCGCCCTCGTGACCAATGACGGACTCTTCACCGAAAAGCGAGCCGGCAAGCTGTCGAACCTCGATGTCGCCTTGGCAGACGTCGAAACACCCCCGTCCACGACCGGGATCGGCCACACCCGCTGGGCGACCCACGGTGCGCCCACCGATCGCAATGCGCACCCACATCTCGGCCGTCAAGGCCGCGTCGCGCTGGTGCACAACGGCATCATCGAAAACTTCGCCGCGCTGCGAAGCAAGCTCGAGGCGGCCGGACACGAGCTCGAGTCCGATACGGACACCGAGGTGGCGGCCCATTTGCTGGAGGCCGAAGTTGCAGCCGGCGCTGACCTGACCGAGGCGATGCAAGGTGTATGCCGTCAACTCGAAGGCGCCTTCACCTTGGTGGCGGTAAGCCCTGACGCGCCCGACCGGGTGGTGGCGGCCAGGCGCAACTCGCCCTTGGTGGTCGGCCTCGGGGAGGGGGAGAATTTCGTCGCCTCCGATGTGGCGGCGTTCATCGAGCACACCCGCGAGGCGCTCGAGCTGGGGCAGGACCAGGTTGTCACCATCACCCGAGACGAGGTGGAAGTGACCGACTTTCGGGGAAACCCAGCCGAGGGCAAACCATTCCACATCGACTGGGACATCGCCGCGGCTGAAAAGGGTGGCTACGACTACTTCATGCTCAAGGAGATCGACGAGCAGCCCAGGGCGATCGCTGACACGCTGCTCGGTCGGCTCAGCGAAACCGGCCAGCTGCAGCTCGACGAGATGCGCCTGAGTGACGACGACCTGCGGGCGATAGACAAGATCATCATCATCGCGTGCGGTACCGCCTTCCACGCCGGGCTCGTCGCCAAGTACGCCATCGAGCATTGGACGCGCATCCCGTGTGAGGTCGAGCTGTCGTCGGAGTTCCGCTATCGAGATCCGATCATCGACCGCGACACGATGGTGATTGCCATCAGCCAAAGCGGCGAGACCATGGACACGCTGATGGCGCTGCGTCATGCCCGTGGCCAGCGCGCCAAGGTGCTTGCCATTTCCAACTCGAACGGTTCGACGATCCCCCGCGAGTCCGACGCCGTCCTCTATACCCGCGCTGGCCCCGAGATCGCGGTGGCATCCACCAAGGCGTTCCTCACGCAGATCGTGGCCTGCTATCTCATCGCGCTCTACCTTGCGCAGGTGCGGGGCACCAAGTACGGCGACGAGATCGCCGAGATCGTGGGTCAGCTCGAGGAGATTCCTGCCGCTGTCACTGAGGTGCTGGCGAGCCTGGAGCCGGTGCGGGAGCTGGCCCGTGAGATGGGTGCGGCCCGGTTGGTGCTCTTCCTGGGTCGCCACGTGGGCTACCCGGTCGCGCTCGAGGGGGCGCTCAAGCTCAAAGAGCTCGCCTATATCCATGCCGAGGGGTTCGCCGCAGGTGAGCTCAAACACGGTCCAATCGCGTTGGTCGAGCAAGGCACGCCCGTGTTCGTCGTCGTACCCCCGAAGGGTCGAGGGCCGCTCCACGACAAGATGATCAGCAGCATCCAAGAGGTCCGGGCCCGCGGCGCCCGGACCATCGTGTTGGCTGACCAGGGCGACGACAGGGTGCTGCCCTATGCCGATCAGCTCGTCGCCCTTCCGACCGTTCCCACGCTGATGCAGCCGCTGGTGGCCACCGTCCCGCTTCAGGTGTTCGCGTGCGAGATGGCGATGGTCAAGGGCCATGATGTCGACCAGCCCCGCAATCTCGCCAAGTCCGTCACCGTCGAGTAGTCGCGTCCACCACCGCCTCCAGCTGCCGCCGATGACGCCTCGCTCTACCGCCTTGACCGCGCTGACCGGCTCCATGCCGGGACGCTCCCGGAGCCTGACTGGCCGACCCCCTGACGAGTTGTCACCCAGTCCAGCGGAGCGACCGCTTCCACACCGTGCCGCTCTCGGACCAGGCGCACCCGCGCCGCCTCCTTCTCCTCCTTCTCGCCGGGCCGCCACAGTGCCGCCGACACGCTGCCAAAGCC
>JACCZJ010000386.1 GCA_013696065.1 Nocardioidaceae bacterium | reverse complement strand
GCCTTACGCCGCCTGGCAGCCAAAACCCAAGTGGTCGGCCCGGCCACGAGCGACTTCACCCGCAACCGGCTCACGCACACCCTCGAGGTGGCCCAGGTGGGTCGAGACTTGGCCCATTCGCTGGGCTGTAACACCGACATCGTCGAGGCGGCCTGTCTGGCTCATGACTTGGGCCACCCGCCCTTCGGGCACAACGGAGAGGTTGCTCTCAGCGTCGCCGCCGCCGATATCGGAGGTTTCGAGGGCAACGCCCAGACTTTCCGGCTGCTCACGAGCATAGAAGCCAAGACGCTCGATCGCGGGGGTCGCAGTGTCGGCCTCAACTTGACCCGAGCTGTGCTGGACGCCGCCAGCAAATATCCCTGGCGCTGGGCCGATGCGCCCACTCCGCTCGGACGGCACGGCGACGGGCTGCCCCGATCAATCCGCAAGTTCGGGGTATACGCGGACGACATGGAGATTTTCACCTGGATGCGGCGGGGTGTCACCCCCGGTCGAGTCTGTGTCGAAGCACAGATCATGGACTTCGCCGACGACGTCGCCTATAGCGTGCACGACGTCGAGGATGGCGTGGTAGCCGAGAAGGTGCGTCTCACCGACCTGACCAGCGCCAGCTTGCGCGACGAGATCTGGCAGACCGTTCGTGACTGGTACGCGCCCCACGTCGAGACCGAGGTTTTCGAGGCGGGCTACGCGCGGCTCGCGAGTCTGGAGGTTTGGCCTCAGACGTCGTACGACGGGAGCAGGGCGCAACTGGCCGGCTTGAAGAACCTGACCAGCGCCCTGATCGGACGGTTTTGTCGGGGCGTTCAAGACGCGGTGCGCGCTCACGGGATGCCCAGCACTCTCACCCGTTATGCCACAGACATCCCAGTGCCCGTTGACGTGGTCACGGAGATCGCTTTGCTCAAAGGGATAGCGGCCCACCTGATCATGCGGGCCGACGACCGGGTCGCAGAGCATGCGACGCAGCGTGAGCTGCTCACCGAGCTGGTGGAGGCACTGTGGAAGGCCGGTCCACAGGCACTCGAACCGACCTTTTGCGCTGACCACAAGGCAGCTCGCGACGACGCCGGGAGGCTCCGCGTGGTCATCGACCAGGTGGCATCCCTGACCGATATCTCAGCTGTGGACCGGCACCGGCAGCTCACTCTTGCTGCGTAGACTCGGCGACGTGGCAGGCCGCATCCGAGACGAAGACATCGCCACGGTGCGCGAACGGTCTCGAATCGACGAGGTGGTTTCGGCTCACGTCACCTTGCGCAACGCCGGGAGCGGCTCGATGAAGGGTTTGTGCCCCTTCCACGACGAGAAGAGTCCCTCCTTCCACGTCACCCCCTCTCGCGGTTTCTTCCATTGCTTCGGGTGCCAAGAGGGCGGAGACGTAATCTCGTTCGTGCAAAAAGTCGAAGGGGTGGGCTTCACCGAGGCGGTGGAGCGGCTCGCGGATCGCTACAACGTCGCCTTGCGGTATGACGATGACGCGTTGACCGGGCCCGGGCATCGCCGAGAGCGGGGACAGCGCAGCCGGCTGGTCGAGGCGCATCGATTGGCTGCGGAGTTCTACGCGTCCCAGCTGCAGACGCCGGATGCGCTGACTGGCCGCCAGTTCCTCGGCGAGCGCGGCTTCGACCGCGAGGCAGCTGACATCTTTGGCATCGGCTTCGCCCCCCGTGATGGCGAGGCATTGCTCAACCAGCTGCGGGGCAGCGGATTCAAGGATGACGAGATGGTCGCCGCTGGTCTGGTGGCGCGCGGCAACCGTGGTCCCTACGACCGTTTCCGCGGGAGGCTGCTGTGGCCGATTCGCGAGCTGTCCGGCGATGTGGTGGGTTTCGGGGCCAGGCGCCTATTCGACGACGATCACGTCGAGGCGAAGTACCTCAACACCCCCGAGACCGCGATCTACAAGAAGAGCCAACTGCTCTACGGCGTTGACCTGGCACGAAAGGAGATTGCTCGGGCATCACAGGCCGTCGTGGTCGAGGGATACACCGACGTCATGGCCTGCCACATGTCTGGCGTCACGACCGCGGTGGCGACATGTGGCACCGCGTTCGGTGAAGACCACGGACGTATCCTGCGGCGGCTGCTGCTCGACCACGACGAGTTTCGCGGCGAAGTCATCTTCACCTTCGATGGAGACGAGGCCGGGCAGAAGGCCGCGCTGCGCGCCTTCGACGGCGACCAGCAGTTCGTGGGACAGACGTATGTTGCGGTCGAGCCCGACGGTCGCGACCCCTGTGACCTGCGCCTCGCCGAAGGAGACGCGGCGGTCCGCGAGCTGATCGCGCGACGGGTTCCGCTCTACCGCTTTGTGCTGAAAAACGTCGTGTCACGTTTTGACCTCGACCGTGCTGACGCACGCGTCGATGCTGTGCGTGAGGCGGCACGTCTGGTGGCGAGCATCCGCGACCGGTCCAAGGTGGACGCCTTTGCTCGCGAGTTGGCGGGCATGGTGGGCGTGGAGGTCGAGCAGGTTCGCGCCGAGGTTCGGAAGGCGACCGCTCAGCCCGCTCGGGCGAGTCGCGGGACACCTCAAGACCGGAGGGGACAGGGCGCAGCCAGGTCGATCGGCGAGCAGGGCGCCGGGTGGCGGGCTGGCGGCCAGGAGGCCGAAGGTCGTGGCGGCCGGGAGGCGGAAGGCCGTGGTGGACAGCCGGGCGGCGATCACGCTGAACCCAGGGCTGCGGGTGGCGAGCAGGCATCGCCCGAGGGTGGCGACGGGGTAGGGCGAGGCGGCCCAGCCGACATACCGGATCCGCGGGAGCGACGCTTCTCGATTGAGCGCGATGTCCTCAAGCTCGCCCTCCAGCACCCTGTGGAGACGGCAAAGGCGTGGCGAGAGCTCGAGGCAGCCGACTTCACGCATCCGTCGTACCGGGCCGTCTTCGAACTTTCGCAGGCCGGCGGCGAGCTCACCAGGGCTACGGCGGACCGGCTCTTGTCGACTGCGAGCGACCAGGTCCGCCGCACCGTGTCCGCTCTCACCGTCGAGCCCTTGCATATCTCCGGCCAGCCGGATGAACAAGTGGCCTCGGCTTTCGTCATCCGGTTGAGGGAGCTGACAGCGCTGCGCAAGATTCGGCTGGTCAAGGCACGGCTGCAGCGCATGAATCCCGTCACGCAGGCGGCTGACTACAACCGCTTGTTCGGCGAGTTGGTGGCCCTCGAAGCCCACCGACGGAGTCTGCGCGAACAGGCGATCGGCAGCATCATCTGAGCGCGGCCGGCCCAGGAACCTACAGAGTCCATCGCCGTGAAGCTCTACCACCGCCAAGGAGGTGAGACTTGATGCAGGAATCGTCAGGTGCGGCATGAAACGGTGGAACCACCGGCTCAAGCTCCCCACCGAAGCTGGCTCAATCCTCGATCTCGAGTCTGGTGAGCGTCCTTTGGCGTGGGCGCCCGGACGAGATGGGCAGTGGTATGTCGGCACAGACCTCGCACTTCACCTCGTCGGCAAGGACGGCTCCCGCCGGATCGGGTGGGAAAACATCGAAAGAGGCGAGTGGCACGGAGACGAGGCCGTCTTGGAGGTGGTCGAGCTTGCCGGTTGGGGACAGCCAGAGAAGGTCATGAGGGTTGAACTGTCCGAGGCTGGACTGCTTCTTCAGCTCATCCGTGAGCGTGTGACCAAGAGTGTGGTGGTGACCGCCTATGCGGCAGTGAGAGGCCGCCGCGGTCTCACCGTCGTGGGACGCCGTTCTCCGGTCGGGGATGGTCCCGTGACCTGGTCTTATGTTCTCGCGGAGGGACTAGACCCCGACGACGAGCTTGTGCGAGGGGTTGCGGACCGAGCCCTGCGGGAGGCCAAGGCCGAGCTCCCTTGAGCGTCCGCTTCGGTCCATATCGGGTCGGAACCGCCGGCTGGGCCAGACCATTTCGCCGTCAGGCAATGAGCTTGCTAACCTATCTGGGCTGCCCGGCTCGTCGGGCGCGGTCCCGCGTAGCTCAATTGGCAGAGCAGCCGGCTGTTAACCGGCAGGTTATTGGTTCGAGTCCAATCGCGGGAGCTCCCAAGATCCAGCCGGACGAGATTTGCCATTTCGGCCTCGGCGCGACACCGGTTCGACTATCGTCAGCCCCCTCGGTAAAGGCGGACATTTCATGTCAACCTGAAAGCCGGGATGGTGCAGGAGCACAGCGTCAGATTGTGTGCATCCCCACGCTGGGCGCCACGTGGGGCTACAACGGAATAGAGGTGCGTTGATCTTGGCAAACGTCTCTCCTCACTGCGCCCGTCGGGCTAAGCCGACCCTTGACGGACCGTCCAGCCCCCTCCCGCACCGCCCCAATCTGTCGAGTCGTCCGATGGCCCGTCGTCGTCTCTGATGTCGACTCCGGTCCTGTGGGACATCTCGAAGCTGCGTCAGCTCCAAGAGCTGGTCGGGCGGTTGAACGCCGGCGG
>JACCZJ010000382.1 GCA_013696065.1 Nocardioidaceae bacterium | reverse complement strand
GGTCAACTCAGCGGCAACAGGTTCCGCGTCCTCGGTGGGCAGCATCGTCGTGATCCCACCCAACGTTTCGACCCGACGGCGAACTGCGGCCGTTGTAGCTGCGGGGGAGTGACCTGCCATTGCGCCGGTGTCACCGAGCGCAAAATCGATGTAGTCGTGGCCGTCGACGTCGGTGATCCGGTTTCCCTTCGCGCCCGAAAAATACAGCGGGAAGCCGCCAGCCCACATGTTCATCCACGTCATCGGGACTTGGCCGAACAGGTGAGTTCCGGCGTCGTACATGGCCCTGCTTCGGGGATGGTCGTGGACGTACGCCGTCTGTTCGGCCGCGATCAGCCGGGCGAGTCTCAACCTGTCGATCTGCGTCACTGCGTGTTCAGCGCCTCCCGCTCGTTGTGGTCTCTCCCTGGGACGAGGCTATGTGAGACCGATTCAACCCGTGCGAAACGCGTCAACAACAGGCTGGAAACTCCCGCTGCCTAAGTTCCGAAGCCTCAGTGAACTATTTGGAACCCGAGGTTGCTCCCATGGCTCACATTTCAGCTCCCCCTACGCCCGACGTCGACATCACCGCCACTCACCATCGCGCTGGCAAGCACTGGATCACCGAATGGCGCCCGGAGGACGAAGACTTCTGGCGGGAAACTGGGAAGAAGGTCGCGCTGCGCAACCTGGTTTTTTCAGTGCTTTCGGAGCACATCGGCTTTTCGATCTGGACCGTATGGTCGATCCTCGTCTTGGGATGCATGGCGCAGAGCCGCACGCTCAAAGATGGCAGGTCCTTCAACGTGATCAAGCGTTTGTGGTCAGCTGACGAGCTCGAACGCTACCTCGGCATCCGGGGCTGGTCTGCTAGGGCACAGGTGACCAGGCACGAGATGCTCCTGTATGCGGCGGCAGCCAAATCCTGAACGTCGTACGTGGCACCGACCACGTGCGACGCATAGGGGGTCCTTCGCGTCAGCAGACAGCATTCAAGAGGGCGAGGGCCTGCCGGCGTAGCTGCGGCGGGGGGACGACGATCTCGCGATGTTGTACCGCTGAGCCAACGCGAACAAACGCGCTGAAGAGAAACGTCTGCGTGCTTTGTGACCGAGCGTGCTGATCGCATCGGCCGCTGGAGCCGATCACGACCTGCAGACGCGTGTGCTGGGAACCGGCTGCCAGCCGAGCAAAAACCCCTGGCTCGCCTCGTGCCAATGGACGGAAATCGAAGAGCACACTGCCAGCCAGGGATTTGACCAGGACAACTTCACCGGAGCTACCGTTGTCAGCTCGCTCTAACTCGAGAGCCCCCGCAAGCACTTCCTCACCGTCGATGCGGTCACGTGTGAAATCCGAGTACGAAATCGACGCGGCTTGGCTCAACTGGCGGTGCGCACACTCGGCGTCATGCAATCGACGGATGAGGCCGACCCCATGCCCGGTGACGGGAACTTCGATTGCCCGGCTGCTGCCAGCAGAGTCGACGAGGGTGAGCACCGCGGACAGGCCCTCAGCTGGATCCTCACCCTCGCACCGGGCCGCTCCGTAAGTGGTGCTGAGGTCGATCACTCGCCCGGGGGCGATGAGGGTGTCCTTGCTTGTCGCAGGCAGCGTCTGAAAGCCGGCAGACCTCAACTGAACCCCCACGACATGCAGCGAAGTCTTAGCGGCCGAAACCCGCATACCGATGCGCCGTGTTCCCTCGTCGATGCGCTGCTGGACAATGTTGGCTCGGACATCTCTGAACTCAGCACCGTCGCGTCCGCCTTCACTGTCGCTGCTGAAACTGGCACGGGGGCTGTCCGAGATGTCATCGGGGCTCGATCTCCCACCAGGGCATCCGGCGATGAGCACAGTCAACCCGAAGGTCCATAACGTGGCGACGGTTGCGCGCCGAACGTCACAGGCTTTCACGCACTTCCTCCGGTAGTTAAGGCTGCGCCAAGTTGATCAGATCCCGGGCATGTCGCGCCATGGCCGCGTCGACCATCTCGCCAGTGCCCAGCACCGCCACGCCTCCGCCAGCAGCCTCCACCGCAGTCAGAACGGCCCGAGCCCAGGCGAGGTCTATGTCCGTGGGGGCAAATGCATCGGCGATGACAGAGAGCTGGCACGGGTGGATGGCGGTGCGACCGCGCATGCCAAGGCGCCTGCCTGTCAGGCAGGAGGCTGCGAGGCCATCGAGGTCGTTGACGTGGGGGTAGGCCGACATCATCGGTGCGGGGAGGTGTGCCGCCCTGGCCGCTACGACCAGCCGAGTCCTGATCCATGCCAGCGCAGACTCGTCGGTGATGCCGAGTTCGGCGGCTAGGTCGGCCTCACCCAGCACCACCGTGGCGACGTGAGGGTGGGAGGCGATCTCGTACGCGTGTTCTATGCCCAGGGCACTTTCAACGATCGCATGCAGCTCGCGGCGGCCGGCTACGTCCAGATCTGATGTCGACGCTGCCTTCGGCACGCGCAAGGCGACATCCACCGGCAAGGCAGCCAGATCATCCTCGCCCGCAGGCGTCCCTATCGAGTTGATCCGCACCTGTATGCCGATCGTCACTCGGGCAGTCGCCTGCCAGGCGACCACGTTAGCCCGGGCCGAAGCCTTTGCTTCTGGCGCAACCGAATCTTCCAGGTCGAGGATCACCGCGTCGGCACCCGACGCCACAGCCTTGTCGAACCGATCGGGCCGGTCCCCGGGGACATACAGCGCTGAGCCGGTCGTCTGCGGAGAGGCCGAGGCGCCGGGTATTGCGCTCGAACGCCCGCGCCACAGTATCCACCGGCCCGTTGACAAAGGCCACCTGACGCCGGCCTCCGCCCGTGCAGGTGTTCGAGCGCGAGCCGCAGCCCGCTGCGAGTCACCGACCCGCTCATCGCAGAGCTGCACCACACCGCCGTGCCCACGGTGGTGATCGGCACCGTCTGGTCCCTGGATTGACGTTGGCGTTGCAGCTGTTGGCCTAGCCGAGGGCCCGCGAGACACTGCTGGCGGCGTGCCTGCGGATTTCTGTTCTCCGGCGCCGACCGTGAGACGGATCGTTCGAAGGTCCTTCTCTATGCCCGGAGTCGGGAGCGGTGGTTGTCCGGTGTAGCCTGGCCGCAGAACGACAGGGGAGCGCCACATGGGCGCTGAGAGTGCGGAACCGCCGCAGACCCTCGAACCTGATCCGGCTCATACCGGCGAAGGAAGTCGAGTCTCGATCGCATGCGCGATCCCCTCCCTGCAGCCTTTGGGAGATGCTTTGTCCACTAAGTCCAAGTCGTCGTACGCGAACCGTGTCTTGCGTCCGGCGTCCTTCGTTTTCCTCGGCGTGAGTCTGGCCGCCTGCTCGCTCGGTGGTACGTCGGCCGATCAGACGGAGTCTGGCGCGAGCGACACCGGTGGCGCCACCGGTGCCTCGAAAAGGGTGGTGCTTGCCACGCACGAGTCGTGGTCGGTGCCCAAGGAGGTGCTAGCTGACTTCACGCGCGAGACCGGGTATGTCGTCTCCGTGCAAGCGGCGGGCGACGCCGGGGCGCTGACCAACAAGCTCGTGCTGACGAAGGGCTCGCCGATCGCCGACGCTGTCTATGGCATCGACAACACCTTCGCCTCCCGCGCTGTTGACGGGGGCGTGCTGGCCGAGCACGAGCCGGAGAACCAACCGGTATCGGTCGGGGAATTCGAGCTCCCCGACGGGGATGCCGCCGAGCAACTCACGCCGGTCGATTTCGGAGACGTCTGCGTCAACATCGACGACGTCTGGTTCGAAGAGCACGACGTCGACCCACCATCGACCTTTGCCGATCTCGTCGATCCGACGTACAAGGGTCTGTTCGTGACGCCCGGTGCGTCCACCTCCTCGCCCGGCCTGGCCTTCCTCCTCGCGACGATCGCGGAGTACGGCGAGGACGGCTGGCGGCAGTACTGGGAGGATCTGATGGCCAACGACACGGCGGTGACCGCCGGATGGATTGACGCCTACACCGTCGACTTCACCGCCGGTGGTGGCGGCGGTGACCGGCCGATAGTCCTGTCCTACGCGTCGTCCCCGCCGTTCACGATCCCCAAGGGAGAGCGGCGGCCGACGACGAGTGCGCTGCTCGACACCTGCTTCCGGCAGATCGAGTATGCCGGTGTCCTCGACGGTGCCGAGAACCCCGAAGGCGCCGAGGCATTGGTCGACTTTATGCTCAGTGAGACCTTCCAGGAGGCACTGCCGGAGAACATGTACGTGTTCCCCGTCGACGACTCGGTCAAGCTGCCGCCCGTGTGGGCACGGTGGGCCGAGACTGCCAAGGACCCTCTCACCGTCGACCCGGCGTCGGTGACCGAGAAGCGTGACGAGTGGCTCAGCACCTGGGGGGAAATCACCACCCGGTGACGAGCCCGTGGAGGCTGCGGCTCGGGATTGCGGCGCTGGCCGTCCTCCCGATCGCATTCATCGGCGTGTTCTTCCTGTTGCCGTTGAGCGGCATGCTGGCTCGGGGATTCTGGCTCGGCGGCGCACTCGACCTGTCTGGACTCGCCGACACGCTGGCTCGCCCGCGCGTGCACCGCGTCTTGTGGTTCACGCTGTGGTCTGCGCTTGCGGCGACCGGTCTCACGGTCGTCCTCGGGTTGCCGGTGGCGTTCGTATTGTTCCGCCTCCGCTTCCGGGGCAGGCAGCTGCTGCGGGCACTGGTGGTGATGCCCTTCGTCCTCCCTACCGTGGTGGTCGGTGTCGCGTTCAGGACGTTGCTGGCTGAGTCGGGGCCCCTGGGCTGGCTGGGCCTCGATGGGACCGCGCTCGGCATCCTCGCAGCACTGGTCTTCTTCAATCTGGCGGTGGTGGTGCGGACCGTCGGAGGGCTATGGGAGGGACTCGACCGGCGGCGCGAGGACGCTGCCGCTGCACTCGGCGCTTCACCATGGCAGGTGTTTTGGACCGTCACGATCCCCGCTCTGAAGCCCGGGATCGTCTCCGCTGCCACCGTCGTGTTCCTCTTCTGCTCCACCGCGTTCGGTGTCGTCCTCACCCTCGGCGGCCTGCGCTACGGCACCGTGGAGACCGAGATCTATATCCTCACGACGCAGTTCCTCGACCTGCGGGCGGCAGCGGTTCTGTCCGTCATCCAGCTGTTCGTCGTGGTGGTGCTGTTGTATGTCGCGGGACATACTCGTGGCCGGACCGAGAATCCGTTGCACCGGACCATGCAGCGGCTCTCCGGCCGTCGGCCCGGGCGGGGGGACCTTCCTGCGTTGGCGGTCACGGCGCTGGTGGTGGCCTTCCTGGCCGCTCCGGTCTTGACGCTCGTGAGCCGCTCGCTTCGGGTGGCCGGCGAGTGGAGCTTGAGCAACTACCGCGAGCTCGGCACGACGCGTGGAGACACCGCGTTGCTCGTACCGGTCTGGGATGCCCTCGAGAACTCGCTGCGAACGGCAGTGGACGCAACAATTCTCGCGCTCACCCTCGGGCTGCTCGTGTCCTTCTTGGTCACGAGACCGGCACGGGGACGGGTCGGGCGCCGCGGCCGCTCCCTCCTCGACGCTTTGTTCATGGTCCCGCTGGGAGTCTCCGCGGTCACCATCGGTTTCGGCTTCCTCATCACGCTCGACCGACCGCCCCTGGACCTGCGGTCGTCGCCGCTGTTGGTACCGATCGCCCAGGCGATGGTCGCGCTGCCGCTCGTCGTGCGGACGCTGGCGCCCGTTCTGCACTCGATCGACCACCGGCAACGACAGGCTGCCGCGACGCTCGGCGCCTCGCCCCTGCGGACGTTGCTCGTCGTCGACCTGCCGATCGCGTGGCGCCCTGCGCTGGCGGCCTCTGGGTTCGCCTTCGCGGTGTCGCTGGGTGAGTTTGGAGCGACAAGTTTCCTCGCTCGCCCGGACCGGCCGACGCTGCCTGTGGTGATCTATCAGCTGATCTCGCGGCCCGGCGCCGAGAATTTTGGGATGGCCCTGGCGGCGTCGGTGGTTCTGGGTGTCGTGACGGTGACTGTGATGGGCATGGTCGAGCGACTCCGGGTTGGATCGTTGGGAACCTTCTGAGATGCTCACCGCCCGGAATCTGACCATCACCTTCGACGGCGTGCCCGCGGTTGACGACGTGTCCTTGGATCTACCCTCAGGCGAGGTGCTTGCCGTGCTGGGTCCGTCCGGCTGCGGGAAGTCGACTCTGCTGCGCGCGGTGGCGGGATTGGAGATCCTCGACTCGGGTGTCGTCGCCTTCGAGGGCCAGGACCTGGCGGGGGTGGCGACTCATCGGCGTGGGTTCGCGTTGCTGTTTCAAGACGGGCAGCTCTTCCCCCACCAAAGCGTCGCGGCCAACGTCGGCTACCCGCTGCGGATTCGACATCGCAGCAAGCAGGACATCGCCTCCCGCGTCGATGAGTTGCTCGGGCTGGTCGGGCTGCCCGGCTATGGCGGCCGCCGTCCGGACACTCTGTCTGGTGGAGAGCGGCAACGGGTTGCGCTGGCTCGGTCGCTGGCAGCGGACCCACGCCTGCTCTTGCTCGACGAGCCCCTGTCGGCCCTGGACCGCGAGCTCCGTGAGCGGTTAGCCAGTGACCTGCGCACAATCTTGGTGGCAGCCGGCACCACGGCGCTTTTCGTCAGCCACGATCACGACGAGGTTTTCACCGTGGCCGATCGAGTGGCGGTGATGCAGGCCGGCCGGGTCCTGCAGGCGGGAACTCTGGACGACGTGTGGCGTGGCCCCCTCAACGGGGAGGTGGCGTTGCTCCTCGGTTATCCGACGATCCTCCAC
>JACCZJ010000370.1 GCA_013696065.1 Nocardioidaceae bacterium | reverse complement strand
GAGCTGGGTCGGTCACGCCCTCACCTCGCTGCTGCGCTTGGTCTGGCTGCCCATCAGCAATGAACTCTTTCAGGTGTCGGTCTTCCTCGCTGCCTTCTCCGGGCTCTACTTCACGGTGTACGCCGTCAGCGACGACACGTATCGAGAACGGTTCTTTTCGTCGATCGCCCAGGAGCAAGCAGAACCACCGTGTCTCGGCAGCTCTCGACAGCAAGAACTGGCAGCCACCTCAGCGCGTGGGGGCTGCCAGTTCTCGCCAAACTCCACAAGGCGGTTAGGGCAGGGCTCTCAGCCGAAGATACGCCAGATCTGTCCACTCCACTCGGGGTTTCCCCCAAATCCCGTCGCCGGTGAAACGGAGAACGCGGTGACGAAGACGCGGTCGCCCAACGTCGCGATCCCAGCCGGAAACGGGACGCGAACAGAGTCGCGGTTGCCATTGGGTCCGACTCTGACCACCCGCCCTGGGAAGCATCGCGGGATGTCCTCGAAGCCACACTTTCCGCCGAACAGCTCACTCACGTAGAGGCTGCCGCCACCACGCGCGACACCTGTCACTGTGGTGAAGCCACCCCACGAACGCAGCGCGTTGCCTCTGCGGTCGAACTTCCACACCCGCGCCTCGCGCGGCAGCTCTGAGTGCAGTTCGCCCACATAAACCTTGCCGCGAGGGCCCTTGGAAAGGGTGGTGGGGACCGCGTCGAACCGCTTGCCGTACTCCGGCATCAGCGTCCACAGCGAAGTCTTGCCGCCCTTGACCTGGGCTATGTAGTCGCCAGCGGCATCGGCCACCAACACCTTGTTCTTGAGTGCGAGCACCGAGTACGGGTTGGAGTCGAAACCTTCGCCGTCGGGATCGCGCCGCCGCTCAAACCCAGCGATGTTGGCGACGACCCGCAGTTTGCCGCCGGCCTTGCTGGCCAGCAGCTTCCCCGACTGCCGGTGCGGGATCCCGTCCGGGATGATGTCTGGGGGCGCGTACGTGATGATCGAGTAGTACGGACCGCCCGGGCGTTTGCTGGCCCCGTCGGAGCCAATCGCGAAGCTGCCATCCGGACCGGCACCAGAGAGCAGAGGGCGCATCACGTCGCGAGTGCGGCCGTGTCGCACCACGGTGGCTCGCCCGGTCAGACCCACGCAGAACTGGTCTCCACCGCTTCCGGCGCAGTTTTCGGACTGATAGGAACCATGCCCGGCTTGGGCGACCAGCAATCGACCACTCGGTGTGAGGCTCAGCTGGCGAGGGTTGTCGAGGGCGGCGGCTACCACCGTATGCTCGGCGACGCGCGGCTCGGGGCGGATCGTGGCGTTGACTGTCTGCGGCATCACCGACGCTGACGCGAGGGTGGCGACGGAGGCGGCCGCAGCCAGCACTCCTCGCGAATGGGGCGCAGACCATGGATGTACGGCCATGGGATCTCCTGAGCAGGAAATATGGATTTGCTGGCAAATTAGCAGAGCTGAACGCACACGTCTAGCCGACAAACCAGGATCAAATACGCGAGCTCAACTGGTCGGTGCGGCAGGCCAGCACGTCGGCGTCGTAGCGCACCCGACGGATCACTGGCTGTCGCAGAACCCCCGAGTTGGTGACTTCCGCAAACTCCACCTCGACGACGAGGGGCGGATTCTGGAGTCCGGCCAGCAGTTGCGTGCGCATGGGCGCCGAGACCCCAGCTGAGGCCTTACCGACCTGCACCAGCTCACCTGCCTCGTCGAGCAGATAGAGGTGAAGCGACCGTGGATCGCTCATCCCCTCCGCACCAGCCCACTCCACCCCGCCAACGAGACAGGTCAGTGATTGCGTTGCTTTGATCTTCACCCAGTCACGTGAGCGTCCGGGCCGGTACCGGCTCAGCGGAGCCTTGGCTATCACACCCTCGAGGTGGTGTTCGCTGACCAACTCCCAGACAGCCGCCGCATCGCGGCTGCAGGCGGTCACACTCACGGCGCGCCGCCAGCCGGTCGCGAGCTCTTCGAGGAGTTCGCGACGCCGTGTGAACGGCAGTGAGGCCGTGGCCTGAGTGCTGATCGCCAACACGTCGAACACGTACAGGTGGGCCGGCAGTTCCTTGACGAGCGCCGCCGAGGGCGACGATTGGGCAGTGCGGCGTTGAGTCAGCGGCCAGGACGGCAGCCCATGAGTGCCAGGAACAGCGATCTCCGAGTCCAAGATGAGCGCTTCGTCGCCGAGGTCTCGAATCGATTCGACGAGGTCGGGAAAGCGCCGGGTCAGGTCGAGTTCGTTGCGCGAGGACATCGTCAGTCGACGCGGCTGCGAGCCGGTGCCACCGAGTTCGACCATAGCGCGAATGCCGTCGACCTTGAGGTCGAAGAAGAACCCTCGCCCCGACAGCCGCTCGAGGTCCTGGACACTGCCGCGGTCGGCCAGCATGAACCTCATCCGGACACGCTCGGCAGCCTGGGCTCGATGCAAGAAGTTGACGACGGAGTCTTGGCCTCCACACGGGAATGCTAGTGCGCAGCTGCGTCCAACGGGTTCTCTTCGGCGAGTCGCTGGACGCTAGTGCGCTAAGCCCTAGGGACGTGGGCACCTGAACCCCACCGCAGCATCGTCGCTCCAGCCCTCCCCTTGCTGCTTCCGTTCGCCCTGCATCTTCGGCCGCGCTCTTTGGCCGCATTGGTGGCTTACGAGGTGATGGCTTAGGAGAGGCGTGCCATCCAGGCGCCACCACTACGAAAGTGTCGCCGCCTCGGGATCTTGTGGTCGTCAGGAGCGTAAGCGTGACTGGATTACGGTCGCTACGGCGACCCGAATCCAGTCACCTGCTTTGGCTTTCAGGGCCGGGCGGCTTCGGCCGGACGGGTCGGTCGTGCGGGCTGGGGTGGTGTGCGTGGGCCGCGGGGAGCGTGACGATCCTATTGACTCACGTCAAGATGCCCGGGAGGGCTGCTTCGTTGACTCATCCAATTTTGCCCGCGAGAGGTAGACCGCGTTCTGCTTCCCGCGGCGGGTGATGTTCTTGTGTTTGACCTTGTTGATGAGGTCGCCTTGGAGG
>JACCZJ010000309.1 GCA_013696065.1 Nocardioidaceae bacterium | reverse complement strand
GGCATACACGGCTCCACCTTGGGAGGGGGGCCGGTACGTCGACGAGCACGATGGGGGGTGGCGCGACACCTCGGCCCCCTCGCCCCTCGGGTTTGCGGAGTTGCCGGTCCCGAACGCATTGTCTCGCGCTGAAATCGCCGACATCGTGACGGCTTTCGCCCAGGCCGCCGAACGCGCGATCGAGGCAGGTTTCGACGTAATTGAGCTGCATGCCGCCCATGGATATCTGCTCCACTCGTTCTTGTCTCCGCTCAGCAACCAGCGGACAGACGACTATGGCGGCGGCTTCGACAACCGCGTCCGCATGCTCCTCGAGACCACCGAAGCGGTGCGGGGGGTATGGCCAGAGAGCAAGCCGCTCTTTGTGCGAGTATCCGCGACGGACTGGACCGAAGGCGGCTGGGACGGCGACCAAACCGTCGAGCTGGCGCGCAGACTCCGGGCGCGAGGCGTTGACCTGCTTGACTGCTCGAGCGGAGGAGCCGTTCCTGGCGTTCACATTCCCACCGGGCCCGGTTATCAGGTCCAGTTTGCGGCGAGGGTACGGCGGGAAGCCGCCCTACCCGCCGCAGCGGTCGGGCTGATCACCGACCCACGTCAGGCCGAGGCGATCATCGCCCGCGGTGACGCTGACGCCGTCATGTTGGCGCGCGCCTTCCTCCGCGACCCGCATTGGGCGCAGCGCGCCGGTCACGTTCTAGGAGCGAAGGTGAGATGGCCCAGCCAGTACCAGCGCGCCGCCTGGTCGGACGCATAGCATCAGCCCTATGGCGAACCCGCTGATCGTGGTAATCGGAGCCGGACCTGGCATCGGCACGGCCGTTGCACGCCGGTTCGGGCAAGCCGGCTACGACTGCGCGCTGGTCGCCCGCGACCCCGCGAAGCTCGAGTCACTTGGCCGCCAGCTTCAAAGTGAGGGCCTGACCACCGGCTGGTCGCCTGTAGACGTGACTGACAGCGATGCTCTGGCCAGAGCAATCACGGCATTCGCCCGACAGTCAGGTGAGGTCAAGCACGTGCATTTCAACCCCAGCGCATACACCGACAAGGACGCCCTCGAGCTCACAGCAGACGAGCTGCTGGCAGACGTCCGCCTTGGCGTGGCCAGCCTTCTCACCGCCGTCCAGGCGGCTCGACCCTTCATGCAACCTGGCGCGCGCGTCACGGCAACAGGGGGCGGTTCGGCGGACAAGCCATCGAAACGAGCCGCCTCGCTCGGAGTGCAAAAGGCGGCGCTTCGAAATCTTGTGACCGCTCTTGATGCGCGGCTCGCGGCTGACGAGATTCGTGCCTGTTCGCTCACGGTCGCTGGCACCATCAGGCCGGGAACAGCATTCGACCCTGCGCTGATCGCGGAAGCCATTTACACGGCCAGTCAGAGTGAAAGCGAGTTCTGGGAGGCGGAGGTCCGCTTCGACGGCCGCAGCGAGCACTCCTCCACACGAGCCGACTGACGGCGCCGGCAGCTGGTTTTTTGACCCGGCATACCGCAAACATCCACCGGCATCCCGTGCTTACTGCGCTCCGACGTGGTAGGCAGGAACCATCAGTTGCACTCACTCGACACGGAGGAAGTTGTCATGGGCATGGAAGACAAGGTCAGCAATGCTGCAGAAAAAGCCGCTGGCAAGGTGAAGGAGACTGCCGGCGACAAGTCTGACGACAAGAGCCTGGAGGCCGAAGGGAAGAGCGACCAGTCCAAAGCGGACCTCAAGCAGGCTGGCGAAAAGGTGAAGGACGCTTTCAACAAGTAGCCACCCTCTGCAGCGTTCAACACGTTGCACTGGCCCACATGGTGCGGATGCCTGCATACCTCACGATCGGCGAGCTGTCTCGTCGCTCAGGGGTTGCGGCATCCGCACTGCGCTTTTACGAGACCGTGGGACTCATCGAAGCTGACCGGACCAGCGGTAATCAGCGCCGCTACCCGCGCCACATGCTGCGCCGGATCGCGTTCATCCGAGCTGCCCAGCGGGTGGGGCTTTCTCTCGACGAGGTCAAGATGGCGTTGAGCGCTTTACCCGCCGGACGGACGCCGACGAAGGCGGACTGGGCGCGTGTCGCCGAACGCTGGACCGTACGAATCGACCGCCAGATCGCTGATCTTGAGCTGCTCAAGTCCCAACTGACCGGCTGCGTGGGCTGCGGATGCCTGAGCCTGCGCAAGTGCTCGCTGGCCAACCCCAATGATGTCGTCGGAAGGACCCAGTCGGGACCGGCGTGGCTGGCCACTCAGGACCCCCCGTCCCCGTTTCCACAGCGCGCCGGGCTCGCCGAGTCTGAAGGGCGATGAGAGCCGGCTACCTGGAGAGGCGCGGGAGCGGGTCGTTGCATGCGCTGCCCCCACAATCTTTGTGGGTCTGCACCCATGCAGCCAGCCGTTGCTGGGTCACCGTGGCGTTCGATTCAGGCCGATAACGGTTGGTGAGCTCATAGGGGTCGACGCGGAGGTTATAGAACTCCTTCTCCCCTGTGGCGTACTCGACATACTTGAAGTTCCCCCAGCGGGCACCCCAGTAGAACCGGTGCCGCTCGTCGGTCGGAAGTGCAGCCGAATTCGGGAGAGCGGCAACCCCGCCCTCCAAGCCGATCGGGCGGTCTTGACCCAGTGTCAGATCGGTGTCCATGTCCACGGTGGAAAGACCGTCGGCGGTCAAGCCACTGCGGGCACCGGCGAGATCAAGGATCGTGGCCGTCACGTCGGTCAACGCCACCGGCGCCTCGACAGTCGTGCCTGGAGTGAAACCGGGACCGGCGATGACCAACGGGATACGGATCGACTCCTCGTGGGGCACGTTCTTGCCATGGTGTCGGTGCTCCCACAGGGAAAACCCATTGTCAGATGTGAAGATGAAGACCGTCTGGGCGTAGTCGCCGTTTTGACGCAACGCCCGAACTGTCTGACGGACCGTGTCATCCACGCTGAGCAGCGCCTCGATCCGCCTGGCGCGGTTGACGAGGTGGACCTCTTCGGACCCGGGGTCCTCCTCCTGCGCCACCCATGCCGGCTTGTCGGTGACGTCCTCCTCGCCGACGGCGGGTGAAACCGGGAAGGGGAATCCGCTATAGCTGCCGGCATGCTGAGGCTCAGCCCGGGGACTTCCGCCCCGCGTGGCGCTCTGATGCCCATGAGGCGCCAGAGCGCTGTCCCACATGAAAAACGGTTGGGAGGATGGCGAGTAGGCGTCTACAGCCTCGAGCAGTTGCTCCCGAGCCACGATCTCTTGATAGGAGTCGTGATACTCGACATAGGTGCCGTTCACGGAGACCGCCCAGTCCTCGTAATTCGTGGCACCCGCCACGGTGGCGTTCCAGTAATCCCAGCCCGGCTGAGGTTCGAGTTCCCGGAATCCGTTGAGATGCTTGCCGATGTGCCAGGTTCGATAGCCAGCGTCTTGCAGCCACACAGGCAGCAGGTTCTCCTGGTCGTTGAGTTCCTTGAACGTCTGCCACCCGCCGAACTCGCGGACGACATTGCTCATGACCCTGTGATTGTGCGACTGCTGCCCAGTCAACAGACTTGCCCGGGCAGGGCAGCACAGCGAGTTGGCTGCGAGCGCGTTGGTGAAGTTGACCCCTCGCTGCACAAGCAACTGCTGCACGGCAGGCAGGTACTGCATATCGTCGGCCCTCATGTCGTCGGTGAGGAACATGATCACGTTGGGTTTGACTTGAGGGCCCGACCTCACCCTGGTGTCGAGCACGCCCTCGGGGTAAGGCTGAGGCTCCCGCCCGCCGCTGATCAGAGCACCGGCCTGCGCGGGGTCTACAGGTCCGCCGAAGCTAGACGCAGCCATTGCCACCGTGAGCATTGCAACGAACGCGCTTGCCGTCAGACGGCGTGATGCGACTCGCCTAGTAATGACTCCCCCTCAGCCCTGGCGAGCGAATGCTTCGGCATCAGCGATCCCAGGAATACGTCTGTCTAGCCTGTCCAGTCTCTCAGCTCACTCGTGGTTTGACCCGGGAAACCGGCATCAGCAGGAATGCTTACCCAGCGGGCGAGCTGAAGCAAGAACGGTGGAAGGATGCTGCTATGGCTCTGCGCATCCTCGCGACCAGTCCGCATCCTGGCTTGGTCTCGCTGCCCTGGCACCTACCCCTGGAGGAGTGGGGGGGCGACTTCGTCGTTCCGCTGCCCCGTGGACTCTCCCGTCACATCGTCCGATTCGTGCGGCTCGACAATCACGTCTTCGCGGTGAAGGAAACCCGCGAGCCGATCGCGATGCGCGAGTACCGACTCCTCAGAGATCTGCGACGCATCAAAGCCCCAGCGGTTGAGCCGATCGGGGTGGTGACGGGAAGGCAGAGCCCCGCGGGTGAGGAGATCGAATCGAGTCTGATCACCCGCCACCTGCACGCCTCCATGCCTTATCGAGAGATCTTCTCGCGAGGGGTGCGAACCGATACGATGCCGAGGCTTGTGGATGCGCTGGTGGTGCTGTTGACACGGCTACACCTGGCGGGTTTCTTTTGGGGCGACTGCTCCTTGTCCAACACGTTGTTCCGCCGCTCGGCAGGCGAGTTCGCGGCATACCTCGTTGATGCCGAGACAGGCGAGCTGCACGACACGTTGAGCGACGGTCAACGGGGTCACGACCTGGATATCGGGACCACCAACCTCTTCGCCGAGATGCTCGATCTGCAGGCCGGTGGGTTTATGGATGAGTCCCTCGAACCGCATGAGATCGTGGACCGCGTGCTCGATCGTTATCAAGCATTGTGGAGTGAGCTGACCGGCGTCGAGGATTTCACGACCTCCGAGATGTGGCGCATCCAGCTGCGCATCGAGAGGCTCAACGAGTTGGGCTTCGACGTGGACGAGCTCGACATCATCACCGACTGGGACGGTGCGACGGCGCGCATTCAACCCAAGGTCGTGGATGCCGACCACCACAGGCGACGACTCCAAGGCCTGACCGGTCTCGACGTGGAGGAGAATCAGGCCCGTCGCCTGCTCAACGACCTCGATGCCTATGCTGCGCACTTCGACCTTCAGCGCGAAGACCCTGCGCTCGTCGCGCACCGTTGGCTGACCGAGATCTACGAACCGATCATGATGATGGCACCCGCCGACCGACGCTCACCCATTGACGCCGCGGAGGTCTTCCACGAGATCCTCGAGCACCGCTGGTATCTGTCCGAGCAGGCCGGACACGAGATCGACATCTTCGAGACAGCCCGCGACTACTTCGAAAGTCACCTCCCCGAACCGGCAGGTCTTGCCAGACTCGCCGCGAGCCGTGACAACTACGGAGAGGACGACGTAGAGGTCGATGACGATGAGGCTGCTTTTGCAGAGCCAGGCGAGGCAATTCACTCAGCGTAGGAGTGAGCGAGCGATGACCATCCGCTGGATCTGATTGGTGCCTTCGAAGATTTGTGTCACCTTTGCTTCACGCATGTAGCGCTCAGCAGGGAAGTCCCGGGTGTAGCCGTAGCCGCCCAGCACCTGCACAGCGTCTGTCGTGACTTTCATCGCCGCGTCGGTAGCGACCAGTTTGGCGATCGAGGCTTGCCGGCTGAATGCCCTGTCGGCGTCCTTGAGCCGAGCAGCCAACAGGTATGTCGCTCTGGCGGTCTCCACCGCTGTCGCCATATCAGCCAACAGGAACTGCAAACCCTGGAACTCTGCGATCGCCCGGCCGAACTGGTGGCGCTCCTTGGCGTAACCCACTGCGAGGTCGAGTGCTCCCTGAGCCAAACCAGTGGCGCAGGCAGCAATGCCAAGGCGTCCAGAGTCCAAGGCAGCCAGGGCAATCGCCATGCCCTGCCCCTCCTCGCCGAGACGTAGATCAACCGGGATGCGCGCCTCATCGAGGATCAGTTGGGTGGTGGTCGACGCCGCCATTCCCATCTTCTTTTCTGGAGCGCCGAAACTGATGCCGCCGGTGCCAGCTGGCACATGGAACGCGGACAGGCCGGCCTTTGGGTCGGCCGACGTACGGGCGAACAACAGCCAAAAATCTGCGTGGGGACCGTGGCTGATCCAGGCTTTGGTGCCGTTGAGGACGTATTCATCGCCGTCGCGCACTGCCTTGGTCGCGATAGCCGAAACGTCTGATCCGGCCTGTGCTTCTGACAGGGCATAGGCACCGAGCTGGCTCCCGCCGAG
>JACCZJ010000307.1 GCA_013696065.1 Nocardioidaceae bacterium | reverse complement strand
ATCGCCACCCGTCGCGGAGACGCCGAATACGAGATTGTCGACATCGCCGACTTCGATCTGCCGCTGTTGGACGAACCCGTTCCGCCGTCGATGGGCCAATACGCCAACGAGCACACGCACACCTGGGCGGCCAAGATTGCTACGTTCGATGGCTACGTCTTTGTCACCCCGGAGTACAACCATTCGACGTCTGGTGCTCTGAAGAATGCCATCGACTATCTCTACGCGGAGTGGAACAACAAGGCGGCCGGCTTCGTGAGCTATGGCTCCGCCAGCGGCACCCGAGCGGTTGAGCACCTGCGGCTGATCATGGCCGAGCTCCAGATTGCTGACGTGCGGACCCAGGTGGCGCTGTCGTTGTTCACCGACTTCGAGAACTTCACGACGTTCTCTCCCGGAGCTCACCAAGAGAGCAGCGTCTCCGGCATGCTCGATCAGCTGGTTGCCTGGAGCAACGCTCTTGCCACCCTGCGGGCCGTCTCGGAGGATCAATCCACGGCAGCCTGACGGCCGATCAGATTATGCCCGTCAGCAATCGCGGCAGGACTGTTTCGGTGAACCCGAGTGAGAGCGGGTCGATGAGGGCGAAGTGGTCGACGCCGTCCATTTCGACGTAGGTGACCTCGGGGTGTTGGGCGGCCAATCGGCGATTCATCTCCACAGTGACCTGCTTGTCTTCCGCCCCCTGAATGATGGTGACCGGCACGTCGCCTGGCAGCATCCTGGCGGTGTCGGCTGCTGCATACCGATCGGGTACGTCGCCTGGGCCGCCGCCCAGCAGATCCTGAGTGGCGTTGTCTCCCAAGCCCGCGTGTGCGGCATACACCAGATCGCTGACTGGGGCGAGCGCCATGATCGAGCAGACTCGGTCGGGCCCGGCTCGGAGCCCCGCCCACAACGCGAGGTGCCCGCCGGCCGAGTGCCCGACCAGGTGGCAGGGAACGGCAGGGTCGAGCTGGCCAGGCGCCACAGCTTCCAACATGGCGGGTGCTGTGGTCAGTGCGGCCTCCACGTCATGGGCCGTCTCGGGCCAACCACCGAGCCCCCCGACGCGACGGTATTCGGGCACGGCGACAACCATGCCGCGCTGAGCGAGGGCGGTGGCGAGCGGTCGGACGTGGCGGCGGTCGTATTCCTCTCGCCAGAAACCACCGTGGACCAAGACCACGAGAGGGCGAGGTTGCTCCGACGTGCCAGCCGAGGGTGGCAAGAAGATATCGACGAGGCCATCTCGGTGCTCGGCATACCGCAGTATGGCGTCGGGCACCGCCGCCTGCCGGCTCAATATCTCCCGGAACTCCATAGCCGAGACGCTACCGCCGTGACTGTGGCACAGCCGGCGGTGCCAGCACCGGCTGCGCGGCATTAGAGTCAGCGCCATGACGAAGTGGGAATACATCACCGTGCCTGTGCTCGTGCACGCCACCAAGCAGATCCTCGACAACATGGGCGAAGACGGGTGGGAGCTCGTCCAAATCGTGCCAGGACTCAACCCAGAGAGCCTGGTCGCGTACTTCAAGCGGGAGAAGGCCTGACATGTCGGGGCCCGAAGAGCGCCTGACGGAGTTGGGCCTCTCGGTGCCCGAGGTGGCTAAGCCAGTCGCGGCTTACGTGCCGGCCGTGCGCACCGGCAACCACATCTATACCTCCGGCCAGTTGCCGTTCCGGGAGGGCAGCCTCATCCTCACCGGCAAGGTGGGAGGCGACGTCACGCTCGATCAGGCGGTCGGATGCGCTCAGCAGTGCGCGCTCAACGGGCTCGCCGCGATCAAGTCGCTCGTCGGGGACCTGTCGAGTGTCGTCCGCGTTGTCAAGGTGGTCGTGTTCGTGGCCAGCACGCCGGATTTCACTGGACAACCCGGCGTCGCCAACGGAGCCAGTGAGCTCTTGGGCAAGGTGTTCGGCGATAAAGGCCAGCACGCTCGGTCGGCCGTCGGAGTATCAGTGCTGCCACTGGACGCGCCGGTCGAGGTGGAGCTCGTCGTCGAGGTCTCCTGAGATGACCGCATCCTGCCGACTTGTCAGAACCCCAGGCTGCCGCTCAGGCGTCCTCAGCTTCTGACACGTCATGGCTGAGATGGAGTCAAGGCGGGTCCCCGATGTGTTGCTCGACGACGCCCGCTCTTTTCTCGTCGGCGAGCGGGAGCCAGCGGTCGCGCGCGGGTCCTCGACCGTCATGTTGTTGCGGGTCGCGCAAGGTTCGGCGTCGGGCCGTCTGGCAGCCGCTTTGTCCGGCGATGGGGCGGGCTCCGAGCTCGAGGTCTATGTGCTCCGCCGGCACCGACGGATGGCATTCGCGGCTGGAATGTATGCCTTTCCTGGTGGCGGCATCGACGAGCGTGACGCCGACAAGGCAGTGGGCTGGGCTGGCCCGAGTCCAGAGCAGTGGGCTCGCCGCCTCGCCTGCGACGAGTCTGAGGCGCGGGCATTGGTGTGTGCTGCGGTCCGCGAGACGTTCGAGGAGTCGGGTGTGCTGCTGTGCGGCGCCCACGCCGACGACATCGTCACCGCCACGACTGGCGCTGAGTGGGAGCGTGATCGGGCGGCGCTTGTGGATCGAAGTCTGGCCATGAGCGACTTCCTGATCCGCCGTGGCCTGCTCCTGCGCACGGACCTTCTGGGTGTGTGGGCGCACTGGATCACCCCGGAGTTCGAGCCACGACGTTATGACACCCGCTTCTTCGTGGCTGCGATGCCTGAAGGTCAGCGCACCCGCGATGTGTCAGGGGAGGCCGACTGGGTGGCTTGGGTCAAGCCCGCTGAGTCGGTCGCCGCTGCCGACGAGGGCAGGATGGCCATGCTCCCGCCGACATACGTGACCTTGAGCGAACTCGCGAGGTTCGGCGAGCCGGCCGAGGTGATGGCGGCTGCGGCTGAGCGGGAGATCAAGCCGATCATGCCGAGCATCGAGATGGTGGGGGGGACGCCATCCTTCACCGCCGACGTATGGAACTCCTCGTCCAATCCCCAGCAGGCAGAGCTGCGTCGGGTCGAGACGCCAACAAGTGCCCGACAGGCCGACGATACCGGGCGATGAGCGGCGTGCCGGCGGGAGACAGGGAATGGCAGGGGGGTGAGGTCGGCGCTCGAGCGGTCTGTGTGCTGGCGCCCAACGCCTCCCCGATGACGCTCGACGGCACCAACACGTGGATCCTGCGGGAGCCAGGGTCTCGCCGCAGTCTCGTGGTCGACCCCGGGCCGCTCGATGCGGGACACCTCGACCGGGTGGCAGAGCTCGGCGGCGAGGTCGGCGTCGTCCTGCTCACCCACGGGCACGTCGATCACAGCGAGGCGGCTCGAGCCTTGGCCGATCGGATGGGTTGCGGCGTCAGGGCGCTCGATCCGACGTTCAGGTACGGCGGCGAGGGCCTGCATGATGGCGACGTGGTCGAGGTCGACGGCCTCGAGTTGCTCGTTGTCGGAACGCCCGGACACACGAGCGACTCGCTGAGTTTCTTGCTGCTAGCCGAGCGGGCGGTGTTGACAGGTGACACCGTGCTCGGCCGCGGCACCACCGTGGTGGCGCACCCCGACGGCGAGCTCGGGGCGTATCTCGGCTCGCTGCGCCGCTTGCGTGACCTCGCCGAATTCCGGGAGATCGAGGCGATCTTGCCCGGTCACGGCCCTGTGCTGGACCAGGCGTTGCCGGCGCTCGACTACTACCTGCGACACCGCGCCGAGCGGCTTGACCAGGTGCGGGCAGCGGTGGGGGCCGGCGCCAAGGACGCGGCAGCCGTCGTACGTACGGTCTATGTCGACGTCGATCCCCAGCTGTGGCCAGCGGCCGAGCTGAGCGTCCGGGCACAGCTGGCGTACTTGGCTCAGGCGGGAGCGGGTCCCGTCGCCTGAGCTGGCGCACCGGGTGTCGGCTCAGGCAGCCAAGCGGCCAAGCTGCGGACCGGTCAAGCGGCCACCCGTCAAGGGTCGACCGGCTTTCGATCGGACAGATCACGCAGCACGGTGCCGTCCGGTCCGGCGTTTTCCAGGTGCATGAGGTATGCCGCTCGACCGCTTTCGTTGAGCAACCCGTCGTGGATCGGGATCACGACACGCGGCGAGATTCGGCGCAAGAAGTCGAGTGTCTCGCTGACCCGCGCCCACGGGGCGTTGAGGGGTAGCGCCAGCACATCCACGTCGCTGGGCGCATCGGCATAGGAGTCCCCCGGATGGAAAAGGCTTTGGTCGCCGTCGATGCGCAGGACCAGGCCGACGTTCCCGACCGGAGGGACCTGATCGTGATTGAAAGCGTGCTGGCCGCCAACGGCCGACACGTCGATACTGCCGATCTTCGTGCTGTGCCCGGCTCCCAAGGCAATGACGGACTCGAACGCCGTCTCGGCGGCGGTCTCAGACTCGAACAGGAGGGCCGCGCGAGGATTGGCGGCCACGACGGTGCCAAGACGTTCGCCATCCATGTGATCGGCATGCTGGTGGGTGACGAGAATCGCGTCCAGCTCGGTCAGGGACTCGAAGCCCGTCGAATACACGCCGGGGTCGATCAGGAGTCGGGTGTCTTGCGATTCCACGAGCAAACAGGAATGTCCGAGCGAGGTGATCCGCATCCCGCCATGTTAGAGCTGCGGCTAGCGGGCGCGGTGTCTGAGGCGTTCGACGTCCATCAGCACGACCGATCGAGCTTCGAGGCGCAACCATCCGCGGGAGGCAAAGTCGGCGAGCGCCTTGTTGACGGTCTCGCGGGAGGCGCCCACCAACTGGGCGAGCTCCTCCTGGGTCAGGTCGTGATGAACATGAACGCCGTCGTCGGCAGTCCGGCCGAAGCGCGCCGACAAATCCAGCAGGGCCTTGGCCACGCGGCCCGGCACATCCGAAAAGACGAGGTCGGCGACGACGTCGTTGGCCTTGCGTAACCGCACAGCGAGTTGACTCAGCAATCCCCGCGCCACCTCTGGTCGGCCAGCCAGCCAGCTGCCCAGCTCAGCGTGGTTGAGGGTCTGCATCGTGCAGTCTGTGACGGCTGTGACGGTGGCCGAGCGAGGCCCGGGATCAAACAAGGAGAGCTCACCGAACATCTGGCCCGGCCCCAAGATGGCCAGCAGGTTCTCTCGTCCATCCACCGACGTGCGGCCGAGTTTGACTTTGCCTTCGGTGACGACATACAGCTGATCACCCTCGTCGCCCTCGCGGAAGACCACCTCACCGCGGCGGATTCGGATCTCCACCATCGAAGCACTGAGCGCCTCGGCGGCTTCGTCGTCGAGTCCGCTGAACAGCGGCGCCTGCCGCAGCACTTCGGTATTCACTCGTTCCTCCTCGTTACGCCGCCTGAGTCTACGGCGCTGCTCTGGCTCACAGTCTGGCCTATTTCCGTTCCCTGCGGCATCCTGTCTCGTCCGGTCCGGGCCGGGAGGACGGCTCCCCGCAGGGGACGCCGTACCCTTGGCTCATGCCCGCCGCACCTGCAGCCGCTGTGCCGGCAGACCGCACGACCGAGGCGGGCCAGGCGGCCGGGAGCCGCACCAGTCTGGTCCGACGGGCACGCCGGATCAACCGCACCCTCGCCGCAACCTATCCTGACGCGAGATGCGAACTCGACTTCACCAGCCCGTTTGAGCTGCTCATTGCCACGGTGCTCTCGGCCCAGACCACGGACAAGCGCGTCAACGCCGTCAGCCCGTCACTCTTCGCTCGCTTCCCGGGCCCGGTTGAGCTCGCCGCCGGCCAGCGGGAGGACGTCGAGCAGATCATCGCCCCCACGGGGTTCTTCCGGGTCAAGACAGACTCCATCATCAAGCTGTCGGCCGCCTTGGTCGACCGTTTCGATGGCGTGGTGCCGCACCGCCTCGAAGACCTCGTCACCTTGCCAGGCGTCGGACGCAAGACCGCCAATGTCGTGCTCGGCGACGCGTTTGGAGTGCCCGGCATCACGGTTGACACTCACTTCGGTCGACTCGCCCGCCGCTTCGGCTGGACCACCGAGACCGACCCCGTGCAGGTCGAGCACGAGGTGGGGGCCTTGTTTCCCAGGCGCGACTGGAGTCAGCTGAGCCACCACCTCATCTGGCACGGTCGACGCCGATGCCACGCCCGCAAACCCGCGTGTGGCGCCTGCCCCGTGGCGAGGCTGTGCCCGTCGTACGGCGAAGGGCCGACGGACCCTGCCGTAGCCGCCACGCTTGTCCGCACCGAGGGCAGGGCGTGAGCCGCCCCATCCCCGAGCCGCGGCAGGTCGAGTCACCGCGCGGCTCTCGGTCGCCGGCGAGCGGCTACTTGTGATTCGGCCTACACATCGGGCCTGGCTGCACGAGCTCACGGTGGCGTGCGCCGAGATGCAGGCCAGCGAACTCCCCTCCTTCACCGCCCCGGCTGGCAATGTGGCCCGCCATGCGGCCGTGCTCATGCTTTTCAGCGACTCGCCCGCGAGCGCGACGGAGGCGCTGTCCGACATACCTGCTCGACAATCAGCACTGCCGCACGTGTTGATGCTGCAGCGGTCTCACGACATGCGCTCGCACGCCGGCCAGATGGCGTTTCCCGGTGGAGCGCAGGACCCGGCTGACCAGGATGCGGTGGCCGCCGCCCTCCGGGAGGCGCAGGAGGAGACCGGCCTCGACCCCCGCGGCGTCGAGGTAGTGGGCGTGCTGCCCACTCTGTGGCTGCCTCCCAGCAACTTCGACGTGACTCCGGTCGTCGGCCTCTGGAGCTCCCCAAGTGCGGTTCATGCAGTTGACCCTGCGGAGACTGCCTCGGTCCATCTGGTCGCGGTCGACGCCCTCGTCGAACCCGAGAACCGCGTCACGATCCGCCACTTTTCGGGTTACCTCGGCCCCGCGTTCCTGATCGACGGCCTCGTCATCTGGGGGTTCACCGCCGGTTTGCTGTCCCGCCTCTTGGCCAAGTGCGGTTGGGATCGACCATGGGATGAGTCGCGTGTCATGGACTTGCCGGACGAGCTGACCGCCAGCTCGCTGCGTGATCACCGGCGAACAGACTCAGAGTCGTCCGCCAGGATCGAAGCGACGGACATCGCATGAACGCGCTCGACATCGTGCTGCTCTTGATCGCGGCCCTCTATGCGCTGTCGGGCTACCAGCAGGGCTTTGTCGTGGGCTCCGCCTCTACCATCGGCCTGCTGCTCGGCGGCTTCGTCGCCGCGCAGCTGACTCCGCTCTTGCTCGATGGCTTCGACCCAGGGATTGCGGTGTCCATCGCAGCGCTGTTGATCGTGCTCGCCGGCGCCTTCCTTGGCCAGGCAGCGGGTGCGTTCGTGGGGGGTCAGCTTCGCCGCCGCATCACCTGGCGGCCGGCTCGAATCGTCGACGCCCTGAGCGGAGCCGCCCTCAGCGTGGCGGCGATGCTGCTCATCGCCTGGGTGCTCGGCGTCGCCGCCAGTGGGGCACAGTTGCACGGGCTCAACCAGGCGATCCGCGCGTCGATGGTGCTGGGCTCTGTCGACGAAGCCCTCCCCGGCGGCACAACTCGAGTGATGGCCACCTTCACGTCGTTGGTCGACTCGTCGAAGTTCCCGCGGTATCTCGAACCCTTCACCCCTGAGCGCATCAAGGATGTGCCGGCCCCCTCGCCAGCCTTCGCGCAGAGCGTGGGTGTCCGCGAGGCAGGGCGCAGTGTGGTCAAGGTGCTCGGTTCCGCAGACGGCTGCGGGCGCACGCTGGAGGGTACCGGCTTTGCCATCGGTCGGGACAGGGTCATGACCAACGCGCATGTAGTCGCCGGAGTCGACGACCCGGTCGTGGCCGTGGACGCCACCAGCTACCGCGCTCAGGTGGTCCACTACGACCCGGAGGTCGACGTCGCTGTGCTGCGGGTGCCGCGTCTCGCCGTCGCTCCACTGCGATTCGCGCCCCGGCCGGCCGAATCGGAGGACCCCGCGGCGGTGTTGGGATTCCCCGAGAACGGCCCGTACGACGTACAGCCGGCTCGGGTGCGCGACCAGCAGACGCTGCGCAGCCCAGACATCTACAGCGAAGGCACCGTCTTACGCGACACCTACTCGATCTACGCCATGGTCAGACCCGGCAACTCGGGCGGGCCGCTGGTCAACTCCGGCGGCGAGGTCCTGGGGGTCATTTTCGCCGCCTCGGTGACGAGCAAGAACACCGGTTATGCGCTGACAGCAGCCCAAGTGTCAGAGGCAGCGGTCGACGGTTCCGCAGCGACCAGCGAGGTCAGCACCGGCCCGTGCGCCTTGTGACGGGTGTGCCAGACCTGGCGGCTGACCGCACGATCAGCGGGCTTGCGACGGGGGCCCCAGCCAGTCGAGCAGGACGGCGGTGAACTCGTCGGGCTTTTCTTCGGGCACGAAATGCCCCGCGTCGCTTACGACCACTTCTGCGTAGCCACCCACGACATGGCGACGTGACCGGCTGATCGAAGGGCGGTGCACGGCCGGGTCGAGAGAGCCGTTGACTTGCAGTACGTCGGCACGGGTCGGTCGCCGCATCAGGCGCGCGAAAGCCCAACCGTCAGGGCGAAGGCGCGACCTCAAAAGCCAGCGGTGATACTCCAGCGCGCAGTGGGGAGAGGGCCAGTGGGCCAGCGCGCCACGGTAGCGATCAACCTCCGTGGGCGAGGGGAAGGTAGATCCTGGAGCTGACCATGCGCGGAGGTGACGCTCGACGTAGTCGCCGCGCATGATGCGCCGCTCAGGCAACCAAGGGATCTGCATCGCGGCGAGGTGCGCAATCGGGGTCTTGGTGCCAAGGCTGAACGGCGGGCGCAGCAGCTCGTTTGGATGGGGTGCCCCGACGGTGCAGAGTCGGTCCACGAGGTCGGGGTAGGCAGCAGAGACGGCCCAGCCGACATACCCCCCCC
>JACCZJ010000304.1 GCA_013696065.1 Nocardioidaceae bacterium | reverse complement strand
ATATTACCCAGCCTGGGGCAATGTAGTCCGTTGCTGGCGTGGTCACCGCGTGTTGCGCGATAATTTACGGCTGGGCGAGGTCCAGGCCAGCGACGATCCGGGTGTCGCCCATAGCGGAGTCGATGGTCACCTGCCACCCCTGATCGGATCCCGACCCGCACGCCGTCATCGCCGAGCCGTTGATCTCGCAACCGACGCTGATGACCTCTGAGCCTTCGAGGATGCCCGTGTTGTCGATGTCAGCTCTCGAGGTGACGTTGAGGGGGGTGAGAAGCGCTACGGCTCTTCCGCGGGACGAGGGAATACTGCGTTGCACGGCCCCCTCGACGAGATACTCGAAAGTGACCTCTGTGGCGTCGACAGGAATGGGAACGCTGATGCGGCTGCCCGCGACGAGCTGACCGGACACCTTCCGCTGCGGACGCCCCGGGACTGATACCTGCAAGTGAGTGATAGCGGGCGTGAAGTCTCGACCGACACCCTCGGACTCTGGCGGCACGGTGAGCCAGATCTGACCGGCCGGCTCGCTGAAAACATAGGAGGCTGAGACAGCCAGACCTTTGTCAGGCGTCAACCGCACTCTGGTGGTTGCACTGGCCTCCAGTGCGGCGCTCGGGCGAGTCCCGGTGCCTTCCGGCGCGGGGGCCGGAGACGCTGCGGAGGGAGCCGACAACGAGCCCAGAGCACTGGCGAAGAGCAGCCAACCTCCGACACCGGCACCCACCACCGCAGCCGCTAGCAGGGCGACGATGAGGCCGCGACGGCGTCTCGTCTCCCGATCAGTGGCTAACAGGGTGGGCTCGTGCATCTCGATCTATTTGGTAACGGAGCGTAATGACGGTGGGTTGCGGTCAGCGCCGAGCTTCCTGAGCGTCACCAGGTGTCATGTCTGGAACCCCACTATAGGTGACAGCGTTCGACAAACTCTTTAGGATAGTAGATCTATCAACAATAGTGACGGTGCTCTCACAGAGAGTTACTGAGCGCGCTCTCGCACCTCTCCTATCGCCCTTATCCATCCATGCCCCCAAGGGAGACACCATGTCGCACCTCACCGCCACCGTTCGGCTGATAGCAGCCACGACGATGGTCGCCACCATCCCACTAGTCACGCTCCCAGCTGCGGCACTGGGAGCCCCCGACGGCGGCGAGGTATTCGTTGTCCAGGGTCTCCCAGGCTCCATGGTGGAGGTCACGCTCGATGGAGAACTCCTTCGCGCTGACGTGGAGGCAAAAGCCATCATCGGTCCACTCGACCTAGGGTCGGGCGAGCACACCATCGACTTCAAGAGTGACGACTGGGCAGTCAGCTCGTCGTTCGAGGTGTCAGGCTCCAGCTCCGACATCGTGTTGCACTGGCCCGCTGACATCACGGCCGAGCCGGAGGTGACCGTTTTCGCCAACGACGTCGCGCCGGTGGCGCCAGACAAGGGACGCCTGACTGTGGCACACACAGCCGTGGTGCCTCCCGCTGACGTGCGCGTCAACGACCAGGTTGTCTTCGCGAACATCGCCAACGGCGAATTCATCACCTCAGAGGTAGCCGCAGACACCTACTCGGTCGAAATCGTGCCCACCGGGCAGGAGGGCCCGGCGCTGCTGGGGCCGGTCGACTTACCGGTGGAGGCGGGCACGCTGACGCGCGTATTCGCGATCGGCGAGCCGCGCAACGGCAGCATGGACGCGGTCGTGCAGACCTTGCCGCTGTCGACCTCCGGCTCATCGGCCCCGGACATGGTCGACGCCGGCTCCGTGGGGATGGTCGCCACACCGGCGAGCGAGCCTGCTGCCTTGCCCGCGAGCGGGGGCCCGTCGTCGCTGATGGTCTGGGCGCTTTGCTCGGTGTTCGGGGGGACGCTGGTCATGACCATGGCGCGCAGCAAGCTTCACCGGTGAAGGCCCCGACCTTGGCCGCGCCCTATGCGAGCGACGTGTCGTGAATTCCAGGCTTGCTGTGCGGAAGATAGGAGCGGCTTTCACCGTCGGAGCCCTTTTGACGGCTTGCGCCTCGGCGGAAGGGTCCCCTGAATCGGTGCCCACGCTGGCAGTCTCTCAAGCCGAGGAGCCGGGGACGGCCCAGCAATCTTCCGCGGCCAAACCAGCTGGCTCTCCTGAGCCGGCCAACGTCGCTGGCCCCGCTGCGTCATATGTCGACGCCGAGCGTCCGACCTCGCTAATCTTGCCCAGCGGCTCCGTTATGAGGGTTCGACCCGTCTCCACTTCACCCGAGAGCGAGCTGGACATCCCCACGAACACCAACCAAGCCGGTTGGTGGGACGGCAGCTCCCAGCTGGGTGAGCCCTACGGATCGACGGTGATGGCTGGCCACGTTGACTCCTTCGAACACGGTCTGGGCAAGTTCGCCCAGCTGCTCGATGCCCAGCCAGGCGACATATTCACGGTGGAGACAACAGCTTTGTCGCAACGATTCGAGGTCACCCGAGCAGAGCTCGTGCCGAAGTCGTCGCTGTCGGCTGACTCGGATTTGTACGACGTTCAGGGCGATCGGCGCCTCGTGCTGATCACCTGCGGAGGTGCCTACGACGCTGAACGAGGTGGCTATCGAGACAACATGATCGTCATCGCAGAACCGCTATCCGAGCTCGTCGAGCGGTGACGTGACGGCAGACCTCGGGCTCGGTCACTCTGACTGGGAGAGATCATGTATGCG
>JACCZJ010000303.1 GCA_013696065.1 Nocardioidaceae bacterium | reverse complement strand
GGGGGGGTGGACTCCTGACGATGCTGCCGTCATACACGAACAGTTCCGCACCGACGACTACGTCGGCGCGGCAGTCCTCTACATGCTCGCCATCTATCACGACGGTGTGCCTGCGCCCACGAGTTGGTCGGACCTCACCGGGCCGGACTACGAGTCGGTGGCGGTCGCCGACCCGAATGTGGCGGCCTCGGCGCTCGGGGCGCTCGGTTGGTTCAGCCAAACGCCCGACTTCGGCCTCGGCTTCTATGCCGCGCTCAAAGAACAAGGGGCGACGCAGGTCGGCACCCCCGACGAGGTGACGACTGGCGTGGCGCAGGGGCTCTACCAAGCCGGCATCACGATCGCAAATTCCGCTTACCTGGCGAAGGAGGCCGGCTCGCCGATCGGCGTCGTATGGCCCGACCCGGGGGCCGTCGCGATCTACGGGCCGATCGCGCTCGCCAAAGACAGTGCGGATTCTGACCCGGCCAAAGACTTCATTTCGTATGTTGTGAGCGAGCCCGGTCAACGGGTGTTGGCGAAGGCAGGGTCCTACCCGACCCTGCCTGGCGTCGAGGGCCCCGAGGTGCCCGACGATGCTCCGGTCGTCTATCCGGATTGGCAGCAGATCACCGCCACCAAAGAAACCCTCTTGAGCGACTACCAGAAAATTTTCGGCGGCTGAGGAATGCCCACGGGGTCGGCCGGACTCGGGCGGGGTTCTGGCCTTTGGGCCGTGGGGGCAGTGGTCACGATGCTCGTGGTCCTGCCGGTGCTGAGGCTCATCTACGTTGTCTGGATCGAGGGGGGGAGCCGACTCGGGGAGGTCTTCGGTCGACCCGGACTCGATGATGCCGTCGTCAACACCCTATTGCTCGCGGCCGCTGTCACCGTCGTCGCAGTTCCTCTCGGTGCGTTCGTGGCGCTGGGCTTGCGGCGGGCGGACGTGCCCGGCCGCCGCGGGTGGCGGTTCGCGATGCTGCTGCCTGTTCTCGTGCCCCAGTTCGTGCTGGGCTACAGCTGGACGCAGGCCTACGGTCGGGCAGGGTTCACCGACAGCACCTTGGGACTGCAATGGTCCTCGGTGCTCGGTCCGTGGGGGGTGTGGGCGGTACTGGTGGTCAACACCGTCCCGCTGACCTATCTGGTGGCCGCGGTCGGCCTCGCCACCCGGGCGGAGCCCAACCTGGAGCGGGCGGCCCGCGCCTCCGGGGCGAGCAGTGCATCGGTGCTGCGCGACGTCACACTGCCCCTCCTGCGTCCGTCGATCGCGGCGGCGACGGTGCTGTCCTTTGTGCTGACCCTGGAGAGCTTTGCGATCCCACAGGTCATGGGCACGCCTGCCGGTTTCACAACCGTGACGACGAGGATCTACCGGGATCTCTCGCTCGGCAGCGACCCCTTCTCGTTTGTCGAGGCACTGGCGTTGGCGCTGTTGCTGGTCGCGATCACGGTGGTAATAGTGGTCCCTGCGGACCTATGGCTCACACCCCGCTTGCGCGTCACCCGGGTCGCTCACCCAGAAGGCGCACCCATTGTCACGCCGTCTGGAGTCGTCGGCCGCTGGATCGCCGCCGGACTCTGCGGCTATCTGGTGGCAGGCGTTGTTCTTCCCCTCGTCGCGCTCGTGGTCGCGGCGCTCACGCCCGCAGTCGGGGTCAGCCCCAGCCCTGGCAACTGGACACTCGACAACTTCTCTTTGGTGGTCAACTCCCGCACTATGGAGGCGCTCGGCCGCAGCGCCCTGCTCGCGTTCGTAGCGGCCGCACTTCTCCTTGTCTTGGGCGGCCTCGTGGCGATCTTGGAGCGACGCCGCGCCGGACGCGCCCTGGCCAGTCTCGTGACCGTCACGCTGGTGCTGCCCGGATCCACCCTGGCCGTGGCACTGCTCATCACGTACGGTCGCTGGCTGGGAGGCACCTTGGTGCTGGTCTTGCTGGCCTATCTTGCGAAGCTGTGGGCCTTCGCACACAGGCCGATCTCAGGTGCACTCGACCGCCTGCCGGACGGTGAGTTACAGGCGGCCCGAGCAAGTGGCGCGGGGCCGCTGACAGCCGTGCGTACTGTCGCGCTGCGACCGCTCGCGCCGGCGCTCCTCGCCGCTTGGCTGATCTGCTTCGTCACGGCGCTGCACGAGGTGACCATGTCGAGCCTGCTGTACGGGCCTGGCAGCGAAACCCTCGCCGTCGTCGTCCTCAACAGCCAGGAGCTGGGCCGCATCGGACCGACGGCCGCGTTGTCGGTCTTGCTGACCCTCATCATGCTCGTGGCCGCGCTGCCGTTGTGGCTGCAGATCAGCTGGCTGAGGTCTCCTCGCCGGATGAGTGACGTGCGCGGACGGAGCCTGGCGCATGCGCCCTGATGCGACCAGCACTGACGTCCTCGAGCTGCGGGACCTCACCGTCGACTACGACGGTGTGCGCGCCGTGGACCGGGTGAGCCTTCGGGTACGCCGTGGGGAGGTGGTGGCCTTGCTGGGTCCGTCTGGTTCGGGCAAGTCGACACTGCTGCACACCGTGGCCGGATTCCTTCCTCCGACGCGTGGGGAGGTCTGGCTCAAGGGCCGCCGCGTGGCGACTCCGGAGCGGGCCGAACCCCCCGAGGGCCGTGACGTTGCCGTGGTATTCCAGAGCTACGCCTTGTGGCCGCACATGTCTGCGCTTGACACCGTCGCCTACCCGATCAGGCGCAAAGGCTCCAGCCGGCGGGCCGCGCGTGACGAGGCACTCGAGCTCCTCGACCGGCTGCATATCGCCCACCTCGCCGACCGGCGACCGGCGGAGCTGTCAGGTGGTGAGCAGCAGCGCGTCGGGCTGGCCCGGGCACTGGCCCGGCAGGCATCCCTCTACCTCTTCGACGAGCCGACGGCGCATCTGGACACGCATGTGCGCGGGGTGTTTCTTGACGAGCTGGTTGTCCGCCGCGAGGCAAGTGGCGGGGGCGGTCTCTACGCGACCCACGACGCCGAGGAGGCGCTCGGATTGGCCGATCGGGTCGCCCTCCTCGACGCCGGCCGACTCGTCCAGCTGGGGACCCCGCAACAGCTGTACTCCGAACCGGTCGACCTCTGGGCCGCGCGGTTGACCGGTCCCGCCTCGGTTCTCGAAGCGTCAGTCAGGGACGCGCGGGATGGCCGCTGCTCAGTGATCATCGATGGGACGGTGGTCACCGTCGAAGCGCCCGCCGACACTCCCGTGCGCGACGCCGTGCCGTTGCTCGTGCGACCAGGCTGGGCGCGACTCGGAGGCGAGCTGACAGGGCGCTTGCAGTCCGTGCGCTTCCGCGGACCCCACTGCGATTACAGCGTCGAGACCGCGTCGGGAAACGTCCTCATTCGTGAGCCAGGTCCCCCGCGACACGCTGCCGGCACTGACGTCAGATGGACGCTGAAACGCACGTGGCCCATGATCCCGGCGTCGCGGTATCAGGCGTCAGATAAGGACGTCGACGTCAGCTGAGCATGGCGGCGGGGCCGTGAGTGCCAGCTTCGTTGACGATGGCGAGGTGGCGGTCGGTGTAGTGGCGCAGGGAGCGGCATTGCTGCTCACTCAGGCGGTCGCAGACCTACTCCCAGTGCAGCGAAACCCAGTCGCCGACCGAGATGGTGGAGGCCATGCCTACCCCGTCGATCGAGCGGACGACGGTTTCAGTTTCGGGGAGGCCGTAGTCGAGCCGATGGCCATCCCAGGCCAGTGGCGTTGACTCCACGACCACCTGGTCGCCGTACAAGCCGATCACCTTGCCCCACCGGATCCGGCACCGATCCAGCACGGTGAGCGCCTGGGCGGCGCGGCGGTCGTCGCCGAGCAATCCCACCCACGGATAGATGCAAAACACCGCGAAGCTGTGGTGCGGCACCCCTCCTGCCAAGACGCCTTCCGCCAGGCTGGAGAAACGGGGATCGGACTTGAATCGGAACCGCTCCTCCATGGAGTTCCCGATAGCGGGCACAGAGATCTGATCGAGCCGCGGACTGCCGATCCAGTAGGCCTCGACCACGCGACGATCCAGCGGGTCGGCCAGCCCGGTGCCATGTGCGATGAGCTCGAGATAGGGCCAGGCGCGCCAGCGAACTCCTTCGCCATCGCCCGCAGTCCGCCGTCGTCTTCGCCCATCACGCCTTGCTCGAAGAACGCGACATTGTCGGCTGGACCGCAGTAGCCGTGGTGATTGGGAGGGAAGGCGTAGCGGGCGAACAACACCGGTCCCGGAACCCGTCCGACCGCTCTGTCGGGTTTCCCTGCACGTGCCACATCGATCGTGGTGAAGCCGCCAGCATTCGCGCCAGAACTCATCTGGAAGTCAGGCATCGGGCACCCGGGCGCGACCCATCAACTCCAAGCCGGCCATGGCCCGCTCAGCGCCGGCTTCGTCAACTTTCTCCACCGCGAAACCCATATGGATAAGCACCCAATCGCCCGGTTGAAGGTCCTGGTCATCGAGGTCAAGCATCCCGATGTTGACCCGGTTGCGGGCGCCGAGCACATCAATGAGAGCTAGTTGACCGCCGTAGCCTTCGACCTTTTCGACGACCTTTCCAGGGATGCCCAGGCACATGGTTAGACCTCTCTGCCGGCGAGCCAACGTGGGGAAGTCGGGTGCTGATCAGATGCCGCGCTCCTGCAGCCAGGCGCGATTGCCGGCCGCCAGCTTGTCGTTCTTGGCCAGGATCTGTTGCTCGATGATCAATGTTTGAGTATCGGAGTCGGCTGGGCGGACGTGTCCGGAGCTGTGTCGATCATGAGGGGGTGCGAGTGCGTGGTGCGGCCGTGGTCATCCAGGTGGGTATGCGTCGCGCTGCTCTCGTCGCCGACCTTCGAAACCCGTACCTCGTCTTGGCCGCAGCCGCAGGTCACACACATCGCTAAGCCACCTCCACCGAAACTATGCGTAGCTCGCGCCCGGACTCGACACTTACGTCGGCGCTGCCGCCGGCACATAGCAAGATGAGGTCGCTC
>JACCZJ010000295.1 GCA_013696065.1 Nocardioidaceae bacterium | reverse complement strand
CCCTTATCCAGGGCCTCCGCCGCCTGCGGGCCCCCCCGGATACCCTGCGCCGCCGCCCGGATACCCCACACCGCCGCCCGGATACCCCACACCGCCCCCGCCTGCGCCGGGTGGGTACGGCACCTCGGGGCCAATCCCGCCAGGGCAGCCACCCACCGGATACGGGCAACTCCGGCAGCCCTCCCCGGAGTATGGGCAACCCGTTCAGCCATCCTTTTACGGGCCCGGCGCCTCGCCGTACGCGAACGTACCGCTGCCGAGCCCGACGACGCGCGGGGGTGCCGGGCTGACGAGCGCGCGCCCGGGGGGCAAGGCGTCGATCGCCGCGGCTGTTATCGGGGCATTGCTGAGCCTCGGGTATGCCGCCTGGGCTTTCACCGCGAGGCGTGACATCTTCCAGGACTTCGCCGACGGCAGCCCCGTGACCGCGGATGACGCAAAGTCCAGCGACACCCTCGACACCATCTTCTTGCTCGTCGCGGGGGTTGTCGCCGTCATTGCCTTGCTCCTTCTGGCGAGAGAGCTCATCAGGCGGACGCTGGGCAGATGGGTCCTGAAGCTCATCGGGTTGAGCGTGGGCGTCCTCGGGGCCATTGCCGTGGTCTTCGGGCTAGCCCTGGCCAACGAGTTGGCCGACTCTGGCGGTCAGGCCGAGCAGGGAGATAAGGGAGTCACCGCCACTGTCATCGTCGGTGGCGGGTTTTTGCTGGTGGCAGTGGGCTTGTTGGCCGGCTCGTTTGGCATCCGCGGCAATGACGACCGGTCCCGGTTATCGTGAATGCGCTTTTCACGCGCCCTTAGGCCCAGAGATGCCCGACGTTCACGCGTGCCTGTCACGATGGTTCAGTGACGATGCGCCTGCCCCGGCTTGAAGGGATGCGCGTTTCCGCGCGTCGTCGGCATCCAACGATCGAGCCTGGTCCTCTCTCTGAGCGGCCTCAGGTGGTGGCGCATCGAGGTGCGAGCGCAGCCGTGGCTGAGCACACTCTGGCGGCGTACACCCAGGCTCTCGAGGATGGGGCGGAGGCTCTCGAGTGCGATGTGCGGCTCACCTCCGACGGCCACTTGGTGTGTGTGCATGATCGGCGCATCAACCGCACGAGCAACGGTCAGGGTGCGCTCTCCACGTTGCCGCTCAAGGAGCTCCAGGCACTTGACTGGGCGTCGTGGAAGCTTGCAGGTGTGGGCGACACGCCGAACGCCGACGGTGACGTCACCTCCAGAAGCATCCTGACCCTCGAGCGTCTCCTCGACGCGGTGTGCGACTGGGGGAGACCGGTAGAGCTCGCCATCGAAACCAAACACCCGACCCGATACGCCGGATTGGTGGAGCAGCGCCTCATCCAGCTGCTGGACCGATACGGGTGGGCGCGGCCCAAACGTGGCGCGGGCTCGCCTGCGCGGGTGATGAGCTTCTCGTGGCTGAGTCTGCGCAGGTGTCTGGAGATGGCGCCGGCGCTCGAGATGGTCTACCTGATGGACCGAGTGCCGCTCCGCCTGCGCGACGGGAGCCTGCCGCTGGGAGTCGGCGTGGCTGGGCCCTCGATCGAGATCATCCGCGCGCACCCCGAGTATGTCGACAAGGTGCACGCCTCTGGGCGCCAGGTGCACGTGTGGACCGTCAACGACCCTCGCGACATCGCTCTTTGTGCTGCCCTCGGTGTCGACGCCGTCATCACTGATCGGCCACGCGACGCGCTGGAGCAGCTCAGCGAGCTTGCCCGCGGCTGAGCACATTCTGCTGGTCGGCTCACTCCTCGGCTGGGGTTTTCACGACTTCGCTGTGTCGGTGTAGCCGGTTCGCTGTGTCGGTGCAGCCGGGCGATGCGTGGGCAGACGAGCCCCTCCCGGCGAGATGGCGCTCAGGCCAGGTGTCAGGCATGCTGTCCTCGTCGGCAAGGTCTTCCGCGTCGGCGGGAGGATATTGCGATGAGCGCATCGTCAGTTGAGCCACGAGCTGGCCACGGCAGCGCACCTGGGGCGGGGGCAATGTCGTCGACGGAGCTGACGGTGTTAGCGCACGAGCACGGTCTCGCGGCGACGGACGTCCTGACGGGTTTGGTCTTGTGGGACTCCACCGGCGCGATCGCGTCGGCAAACCGCGCCGCGGCGGAAATCCTCGGTTTAAGCTCCGCACAGTTGCTGAGTCGGTCACTGGCTGATACCCGATGGGGTGTGACGGGTACGGACGGTGAGTTCCTCCCGGTGGAACGTTTCCCGGCCATGGTGACCCTGCGCACCGGGGATCCAGTGCGTGGATTCATACTCGGCGTGCACCCGCCCGGAGCGGACCGCCTCGGTGAGCACTTGTGGCTCGAGGTGAACAGCGAGCCGTTGGACCGGTCGGCGAACAAGGCGCCTTACGCGGTGATCTCGTCGTTCGTCGCAGTGGGTGGGCCGTTGGCCGACCGACTACGCCAGGGTGACTCCGAGCGGCTGTACCGCCTGCTTGCGGAGAACTCCACCGATGTCATCGCCGTACTCGGCCTCGACACCACCTTCTTGTGGGTTTCGGCCGCCTGCCGAGTCTTGCTGGCTTGCGAGCCAGACGAGCTGCTCGGTGTGATGGCGCTGGGCTTGGTGCATCCCGATGACGTGGAGCGTGTCACCTCTGCTGTCGCTGCCGCCTCCGCAGGTGACGCGCGGCAACGAGTCACCGCGCGCGTGCGCGACACCGCAGGCGACTACGTGTGGGTGGACGTAGCATGCAGGGCGCTGGTCACCGGCTCAGAGCTCATCACCGTATTGGCTACTTTCCGAGACGCCAGCGAGCGCGTAACTGCCGAGCAGGAACGCGACGTGGCAACGCAACGTTTCCGGGTGGCCTTGGAGCACGCGCCGATCGGGATGGCTGTCTTGACGCCCGAAGGTTGTTGGCTTGAGGTCAACCAGGCGCTCTGCGCCATGTTGGACTACCCTCCCGAGCAGCTGCTGAGCAAGACGTTCGCGGAGCTGATACACCCGGAGGATCGGGATGAATCCGAAGCTGCCTTCCCGCAGCTGCTCGCTGGCGAGATCGACAAATCCGTGTCGGAGGAACGCTACCTACGCCGTGACGGCACGATCGTATGGGCGCTGCGTAGCGTGGTCTTGCTCCGCCACACAGAGGCCAATCCGAGCTACTTCCTCGCCCAGATCCAAGACATCACCGACCGCAAACGCGCGCAACAAGAACTCGCCACATTCGCGCTCACCGACCCACTCACCGGCTTGCCAAACAGACTGGTACTGATCGACCGGCTCACCCACGCTCTGGCCGCTGCGCGTCGTGAGGGCACCAACGTCGGCGTACTCTTCCTCGACCTCGACTGGTTCAAAAACGTCAACGACAGCCTGGGTCACGACGCTGGCGATGAAGTACTGCGCCAGGTCGCCGCCCGATTGACCACGACGCTGAGAGAGGCAGACAGCGCGGTCCGGCTCGGAGGGGATGAGTTCGTCATCGTCTGCGAGCACGTCGATATCCACCAGGCCGGTAAGCTAGCGGCCCGGATCTGCGCCATCCTCAGCGAGCCCTACACCGTGGCGGGCGTCGAGACTGTCGTGACCGCCAGCATCGGCGTTGCCGTGGGTAACCTTCCCACTGCGGAAGGCATGCTGCAGCAGGCCGACGCGTCGATGTATCGAGCGAAGCAACGCGGGCGCGGCCGTATAGACATTCACGATCAGGCCGCCCAAGCCGTCGCGCTGGACTGGCTGACCCTCAACCATGATTTGCGTCTCGCACTCGAACGAGACGAACTGGTGCTCTATTACCAGCCGATAGTGGAGCTCGCCACCCGGCGCGTCGTGTGTCGAGAAGCACTGCTGCGATGGAACCACCCCCACCGTGGCCTGCTCGCGCCTGGCGCGTTTCTGCCGGCCGCGGAGGAGACCCAGCTCATCGCCGTCATCGGCGCCTGGGTGTTGGAGCACGCCTGCGCAGCTGCGGCGCGCTGGGATGACGGCGCGGCCGTCAGCGTGAACATCTCTAGCCGACACCTAGCCCAAGCCGACTTCGCCGACAGCGTCCGCGCCGCGCTCGAAGCCAGCGAGCTTTCCCCCAGCCGGTTGGTCATAGAGATCACCGAGACGTCCCTGCTGCGGGCTTCCACGTCCGTCCTGAAATCCACCCACACCCTCCAAGAACTCGGTGTCGGTCTCGCCCTGGATGACTTTGGCACCGGACAAGCCAGCATCAGCGTCCTGCAGCGCCTCCCCATCCAGATCCTGAAGATCGACCGCTCCTTCGTCGCGGACCTCGCCGGGGAGCCTTCCACAGCCAATCTCGTCGACGGGCTGATCCACCTCGGCGCCGGCCTCAGCCTCGACGTCATCGCGGAAGGCATCGAGACGGACGCCCAAGCGCAATGGCTTGCAGACCACAACTGCCCCCACGGCCAAGGTTTCCTATACGGCTGCCCCACGCCGCTCGGTTCATCGGGGCAGGGGGTCCCCTCACCTCGCGCGGGATAAGTCAGACTGCTCCTGCGCTTTGAGCGGCACTTCGCCGTGCTCATCTCGACCCAGCGGAGGATTCCCATGGCTAAGAAGTCCCGCTCCAGCTCTGCATCCAGTCCTGCCCACGGCGGCATCGGACCGAGGCAGCCCTGTCCATGTGGTTCTGGTCGCCGCTACAAGGCATGCCATGGCAGCGCCGGCGGCCATACGCCGTACATCGTCCGGACCTTCGAGGGTTTGCCGGGCGAATGCGACTGGGTCGCCATGCGCGAGTTCGTGCCCGCCGCGACGGCACCGCTGACACTGAAGGCCGACGCATACGGCGAGGATGTGGCTGATCGCACGGTGCTGGTGGCGAGCGTCCTGCCAGGGATCGCTCCTGCGATGGTGCGCACCAACGGTGACATCTGGCTGGCAACGCAGGTCACCCATCAATCATCCGATCCCAGTCGTGACTTCGCCGCGGCGCTGCGCTTGGCGCTCGCAGCGGAGCCTGGTAGCAGCGTGGTGATAACGACGCTCCCGGCCGAGGGGCCGAGACTCCAAGATGTCGTCGACTGCGAGGCTGGCTTTGAGGTGACCGTCATGGACGGTTTCGACTTTTGGTTCGACGACGTGACTGACGTGGACGGCTCGGTGGCGGCGACGCTTGAGAACCTCAACTCGGCGATCGATCCGACCACCAGGTTGGAATCGGTGGACGCGGCCTATTGGACATCGGTGGGCACCAAGGAACATCTGCGCTGGGTCATGCCGCACGACGAAGAGCAACTGCTGACCGCCTTGGCAAGGCTGCACGTAGCGGGTCTGGATCAACTGGGTGACGAGTCCCGACTCGTCGGATCGTTTCGTGCCCACGGATTGTTGGTGCCGGTCTGGGATCTGCCGCTCGGAACCGGGGCCCTCGCAGTCGAGGAGCCAGCTGCTGCCTTTGCCGAGCGTTTGGCTGCTGCCCTCGCCGAAACCCGACCCGTGACAGACGAAGAAAGGTCAGCACGCAGCGGGCTCACTCACCGTCAAGTGACGATTCGTTGAGAGACCCACGAACTCAACAAACCGTCGCGATTTCAACAACAGTGAAGAATGGTCAAGCATTCTCAAAAGTATTGTCAAAGTTTGTGGAGTGGTTGTGATCGGATCGGCGATGAATTACGCTTTAGGTTAAACCCGGTCGTTGCTGTATCCCCCGTCAGCAACGACCGGGTTTCCCATTCTCTGGCATTCCCCGTCGCTGCTTTACCTCTCCCTACGGCTGACGCACACCAACGGCCACGCTGGGCCGCTCAGGTGGGTGCGCTGGCTACAGCGGGTCTCGGGAAACAGGACAGGACATGCAGCGTGGCCCACCGCGCCCCGATCCCAGCTCAGATCCGGAGATGGCCACGACATCAATGCCCGCCTCCATCAGGCGGTCATTTGTTTCAGTGTTGCGCTCATATGCGACAGCTACCCTGGGCGCGATCGCCAAGGTGTTGTTGCCGTCGTCCCACTGCTCGCGCTCAGCCGTCACCGGATCGAGACCGGTGTCGATCTGTCGCAACGTGTCGATGCCCATCGCCTTGGCGGCGGCCACCAGGAATGGTTCAGCACCGGAGACGTCGAGCTCGATGAGTGTCTCGTCATCGTGAGTCTCGCGACACGTCACCGCATGCGCTGACAACGTGTCGGCGATGTTGGGGTACATCACGATGGCGTCGACATCGACCATCGTGCACACGGTGTCGAGGTGCATCGTGGCGCGTTCGTGCGCGATCGGCACCGCCAACACGGTATGCGCCAAGTTGTCGGCGAAGGCCCGGCGCGCGAAGCGCTCGACCCCCGCGGGCGTCGTACGCTCACCAGCTCCGACGGCGATCACGCCGGGCGCCATGAGGAGCACGTCACCGCCTTCGAGATGCTCAGCCCGCCATCCGTGCACCCGCTCGACGCCGGCGAAGCGGGGGTGGTGCGTGTAGATGAGCTCGGTCAGCTGGGTCTCACGTGATCGGGCGGGCATCGCCAAGCTGGTGACGGCCACCCGGTCAGGCAACCACACCGACGAGTCACGAGTGAAGAGGAGGTTCGGCAGCGGGTCGACCAGGAAATCGTCGCGTGCAAGCAAGCTCGTCACCAGGCCGAAGCCCCCCCGCACCTCGTCATTGCGTACTCCGGCAGTGATGGCCGCCGCGAGCTCGTCGGGGCCGAGCTGGCGTAGCCACGAGAGCAGATAAGTCCGCAGCGTGTCGCCCAGCTTGAGGCTGCCCGTGACTTGGGTGATGGCCTGATTGCGGGCTGCGGGCTCAGCCAGGGTTTCGATCAGCAGGTCGACGAGGTAAAGCACCTCGACATCTCGACTGCGCAGCGCGTCTGCAAACGCATCGTGCTCATCTTGCGCCCTGCTGACCCAGGGGATGCCGTCGAAAAGGAGGCTGTCGTTGTTTCGCGGCGTCAAGCGCTTGAGCTCTGGGCCCGGCCGATGGAGCATGACGGTGCGCAGGCGGCCGACCTCACTGTCGGCACCCAGGTTCGTGGTCATGGTCGAGAGCCTAATGCGTTCTCTCATGCTCGGCGGGTCGATGGATTCCTACGTGATATCCGCTATCGGGTCAGTTGAGCTCGATCGAGTCAGCCAGTTCAACTAGCTTTTTGATCGGTACTGAGTCGGCTTCGCCAACCTCGGTCACTTCGTGTCAACATCGACGTCGTCCCACCCCAGCTCGGACGAAGTTGCCATCGCAGGTGCTCCACCCGAACTCATAGAGTCCGCTCCTCGGCGTCGATATGATCACAGTCGTCGTCACTCGCAGAGTTAGCGTCGAGACATGATTGCGGGCCACGACACCTCCTTCTCGATTCCAAGGTGTTACCCGAGTCACCCGATGGCGAGCCGGTAGATTCCCACGCCCGCGAAGGAGAGACACACGGTTGCGGCGAAATAATGCAACAGCGATAAACGCAGATAGCGCAGCAAGACGCGGCCGGCAATCACTGCCAACCCGGAAACGGTGAGCAATGCAGCCCACGCGCCGACGAATACCGAGATCGGCGAGCCCTTGCTGGCAACCAAATTGAGCGTAAGTAGCTGAGAAAGGTCGCCCCACTCGGCAGCGAACAGGACCAAGAACGAGGTAAGCACCGCGCGCCACCCCTGGCCCTCGCCGGTGGCTCGGGCAGCAAAGGACTCTTCCTGTTGCCGCTCCTGCACATCCGCTCCGGGAGCCGCGCGGAGGAGCACCACGGCTCCGACCAGGAAGAGCGCGATGCTGACGGTGCTGACGATCCAGTCAGGCAAATACGAGACCGCTTGTCCCGCTGATACGGCAATCAGGCACTGCAAACCGAATGCGATTCCGACGCCGAGCCACACCGCCCCAGGCCGGTAGCGCGTCGAGAGGACGAGAGCCGCTACGAACGTCTTGTCCGGCAACTCGACGGGGAAAATCAAGCCAAAGGTGAGCAGAGTCAGCTGCCAGTCCACAAGGCCCCGATCGGTTCTGTCGGGGTAGACCCATCGGCCACTAGGGTCACTGCCACAGCGCAGTGGCGGCGGCGACAGCGTCAGCAAGCACTTCTTTGGCGGGACGGCCGAGCGCCACAGCCGCAGTGAGTACGTCGTCATACTCCGGCTGGACATTGACTACCACGCCGTCGAGGCGAGCCACCTTGACGGCAACCCGTTGGCCGCCCACTTCGACTCCGACGAACTCACGCGCCAGCGCGTGCTTGGCGACCTGCTGCTCGCGCAACCCGATCGCCGAGGTCTCGGTGAAGATGATGCGGCGCAGTGCCGGGCCGAGGTCAGGTCGCAACAACACCGAAAGGGTGTGCGCCGGACGTCCCTTTTTCATCAGAATCGGCGTCAGCCATACGTCTGAGGCACCTGCGTCGAGCAAGCTCTGCAGAACTGCCGGCCACAGGCGGGGATCGAGATCGTCGACGTTGGTCTCATAGATGAGGGCAGCCGGCAACCCCGCGGCGGGTGTCGGAGAGGCAGCGGAGCCGACGAGTAGACGGGTGACGTTGGCGTGGGATTCGAAGTCCTTGGAACCAGCGCCGATGCCAATGTGCTCGACGACCATGAGGGGTTGCGGTCCCCAGTGCGAGACCCAATGGCCGAGTAGGGCTGCACCTGTCGGGGTGCATAACTCGGTGGCGGCTTGACCGGCATACGTCGGGATGCCGGACAGAAGCCGGGTCACCGCGGGAACGGGGACACTCAGCGTGCCGTGAGCCGTGGCGATGTGCCCCCCGCCAACCGCAATCGGGCTGCCGTGGATGACGTCGAGCCGAAGGCTCACGAAGGCCGCGCAGACGCCAACGATGTCGGCGATCGCATCGAGTGCTCCCACCTCGTGGAAGTGCACCTCGTCGGTGCTCACATCGTGTACGGCGGCTTCTGCCTCAGCTAACAGGGTGAAAACAGCGATCGCATGTTGGGTGACCACGAGCGGCAGGGCGGCGGCATCGATCAGCGAGCACACCTCAGCCAAGCCTCGCGGGTCACGTGAGGTGGCCACCTCGACGTCCACCTTGAGGGCGGCCAAGCCCCCTCGCTGCACCCGGCGGCTGCTGATGGACACTGCCTCGGGTGCAACGGCGGCGATGGCGCTCTCAACGGCGCTGTGGTCAGCGCCTGCGCCGAGGGCCGCAGCCAGCAACATGTCTCCACTCGCCCCCGCGCTTGCGTCGATCCACCCGATCATGCGGTCGGTGCCTGGGCCGGCGATTGGTCCTGGGCCGGCGATGGGTCCTGGGTGGGTCGCGGTGCGGCCCCCCGCGCGACTCGTGCCGCGAACACTCCGGCCCCGAAGCCGTTGTCGATGTTGACCACGGTGACTCCAGGCGCACATGAGTTCAACATGGCCAGGAGCGCTGCGATCCCCCCGAAG
>JACCZJ010000285.1 GCA_013696065.1 Nocardioidaceae bacterium | reverse complement strand
CCCCCCCCCCCCCCCCCCCCCCCCCCCCCCCCCCCCCCCCCCAAAGGGGCCACGCGCGAGCAAAGCCCATGGCCCTGTACCAGCGTCACGGGTTCATTGTCGGCGAGGACATCATCGACGACCCGGTTGGTGGCAGGCAGACCTATATGACAAGGATCATCGATCCTGTGGGGACGGCTAATCCTCCCGTGAGCTTCCTCGGCGTTCGCTAGCTCGTCGACGGGCTGGAGACGCCAATCTTTGCGCCGTCGCGCGCGCCGCGAGAGTGTCGGTGCCGGGAGCCAAGCTAGGTCGCGTAGGCTGCACACTCTTCCCCAGTGACACCCGCGCAGACCGCCGAACCTGGTGCTTTGTGCTGCTTTTGGGTATGCCGATCGACCCGCCGAGGAGACCCAGACCGCGATGACGAGTTCTCCGTCGTTTGTGCACCTGCACGTGCACACGGAGTTCTCGATGCTTGACGGAGCGGCCCGTGTCGGCGAGCTTTTCGACGAGACCGCTCGGCTGGAGATGCCGGCCTTGGCGATCACCGACCACGGCAACATGTTCGGGGCGTTCGCCTTTTACAAGGCGGCCAAGGAGCGCGGGATCAAACCGATTGTCGGGATCGAGGCCTACCTGACGCCGGGCACCAGCCGGTTCGAGCGTCGCCGGGTCAAATGGGGCAACGGAGGCAGCGACGATGTCAGCGGAGGTGGCGCGTACACGCATGCCACCTTGCTCGCGCAGACCACCGAGGGCATGCACAACCTCTTCCGCCTGAGCTCGCTTGCCTCGATCGAAGGCCAGTACTTCAAGCCTCGGATGGACCGGGAGCTCCTTGAGCGCTACGGCAAGGGCATCATCGCCACCACCGGCTGCCCCTCGGGAGAGATGCAGACCCTGATGCGGCTGGGCAAGTACGACGACGCGCGTCGAGCCGCTGCCGACTATCGCGACCTTTTCGGAGCCGACAACTACTTCGTCGAGCTGATGGACCATGGCCTCGAGATCGAGCAGCGCGTGCGCGACGACTTGTTGAGGCTGGCCAAAGATCTGGCCCTGCCTTTGGTGGCCACCAACGACCTGCACTACACCAAACAGTCAGACAGTGTCGGCCACGACGCGCTGCTGTGTGTGCAGACAGGGTCCACCGTCAACGACACCAACCGCTTCAAGCTCGATGGTGACGGCTACTACCTCAAGACTCCGGAAGAGATGCGCCATATCTGGCGTGACTTTCCCGAGGCCTGCGACAACACGTTGTTGATAGCGGAGCGCTGCGAGGTGACGTTCGCCGAGGGACGCAACCTGATGCCGCGCTTCGGCGTGCCAGCGGGCGAGACCGAGGAGACCTGGTTCGTCAAAGAAGTCGAGGCTGGGCTCGCACGCCGCTATCCGAGCGGTATCACCACCCAGATCCGTGAGCGGGCGGACTTCGAGGTCGGCGTCATCTTGCAGATGGGCTTCCCCGGCTACTTCCTCGTGACCGCTGACTTCATCGTCTGGGCCAAACAGCAAGGCATCCGAGTCGGTCCCGGTCGAGGGTCAGCCGCGGGCGCCATCGTCGCATACGTGCTGGGCATCACCGATCTCGATCCGCTCCAACACGGCCTGCTTTTCGAGCGCTTCTTGAATCCTGAGCGGGTATCCATGCCCGACATCGACGTCGACTTCGACGAGCGCCGCCGCGGGGAGGTAATCCGCTACGTCACCGACAAGTACGGCGATGATCGCGTCGCCCAGATCGTCACCTACGGCACGATCAAGGCCAAGCAAGCACTCAAGGATTCGTCGCGGGTCCTCGGTTATCCGTTCGCGATGGGTGAGCGCATCACGAAGGCAATGCCGCCACCCATCATGGGCAAGGACATCGCGCTGAGTGGTGTCTTCAACCCCGACTACGCCCGCTACAACGAAGCGGGCGAACTTCGCGCCCTCTACGAGGCCGACCCGGACGTCAAAAAGATCGTCGACACCGCATTACAACTCGAGAACCTCAAGCGGCAATGGGGTGTGCACGCCGCCGGCGTGATCTTGTCGAGCGAGCCTTTGATGGACGTCATGCCGATGATGCGGCGCGAGCAGGACGGCGCGATCATCACCCAGTTCGACCAGCCGGGCTGCGAGTCACTCGGCCTGCTGAAGATGGACTTCCTCGGACTGCGCAACCTCACCGTCATCGAGGACTGCCTGGCCCACATCACAGCCAACCGAGGCGAGGTGTGTGAGCTCGAGTCGTTGCCGCTGAGCGACGGCCCGACATTCGAGCTGCTGGCTCGCGGCGACACCTTGGGGGTCTTCCAGCTCGACGGCGGCCCGATGCGCGCCCTTCTTCGGGCCATGCAACCCGACTCCTTCGAAGATATCTCCGCCGTGCTGGCCCTCTACCGCCCAGGTCCGATGGGTGTGCAGGCCCACTACACCTATGCCCATCGCAAGACCGGGCGCGACAAGGTCGAGCCGATTCACCCTGAGCTCCGAGAGCCCCTGGCCGAGATCCTCGACGACACCTACGGCGTGATCGTCTACCAAGAACAGGTGCAAAAGATCGCGCAAAAGGTGGCGGGCTATTCCTTAGGCCAGGCGGACCTGTTGCGTCGGGCCATGGGCAAGAAAAAGAAAGAGATCCTCGACAAGGAGTTCGAGCCGTTCTCCACGGGCATGCGCGCCAATGGCTACTCGACAGGGGCGATCACCAAACTGTGGGAAACGCTTGTCCCCTTCGCTGACTATGCCTTCAACAAGGCCCACACGGCTGGTTACGGTCTGGTTTCGTTTTGGACGGCGTACCTCAAAGCCAACTACCCGGCGGAGTACATGGCTGCCCTGCTGACGAGTGTGCGAGACGACAAGGACAAGTCCGCGGTCTATCTCAACGAGTGTCGACGCATGGGGATCCAGGTGCTGCCTCCTGACGTCAACGAGTCCGACGCGAACTTCACCCCCCGGGGCACCGACGTTAGGTTCGGGTTGGCGGCGATCCGCAACGTGGGTCACAACGTCGTGGCGGGGCTGGTGGAGGCGCGCGAGAGCCGGGGGCGGTTCACCGATTTTCCCGACTTCATGTCCAAGGTCCCGGTGCCTGTCTGCAACAAGCGGGTGCTCGAGTCCCTGTGCAAGGCAGGGGCTTTCGACTCGATGGGGTATGCGCGGCGTGGGCTGGTCGCCATACACGAGGATGCCGCCGACCAGTATCTCGACCTGAAGCGCAACGAGGCGATCGGCCAGGACTCGTTGTTCGGCGGGCTTGACGATGCCTCGTTCGACGCGATGACGTTGGTCGTTCCCGAGATTCAGGAGTGGGACAAGCGCACCCTGCTCGCTCATGAGCGCGACATGCTCGGGCTCTACGTCTCTGACCACCCGCTCAACGGCCTCGAGCATGTCTTGGCCGAAGCAAGCGACGTCACGGTTGGGCAGCTCCTGCTTGACGAAGATCGTCCCGAGGGCAGTTCTGTGACGGTTGCTGGACTGATCACCTCGCTGGTCCGCAAGACCACCAAGAAGGGTGACCTCTATGCGGTCATCACGCTCGAGGACCTCGAGGGTGCCATCACCGTCACGTTCTTTCCCTCGATCTATCGGGTCGCTTCGACCTTGCTGGTCGAGGACGCGGTCATCCTCGTCAAAGCCCGGGCCAAGAGAGGTAGAGACGAAACTCTCGAGTTGATGGCCTTGGAAGTCACTGTCCCCGACTTCACTCGCAGAGCGAATGACGGGCCGATCGTCATCTCGCTGCCGGCCGTTCGAGTCACTCCCCCCGTCATCGACCAGCTCAAAGATGTCTTGTCGACCCACCCTGGCGTGGCCGAGGTACATCTGCGACTGCAGTCTGCTGGACGCACGATGGTGATGCGGCTCGATGAGCGGCTGCGCGTGAAGCCGTCAGCCGCGCTGATGGCGGACCTCAAAGCTTTGCTCGGCCCCGCGGCCCTGTCCTCATGAGCCGCTGCACCATTGCGCGTTGCCAGTGCCACTCCGCAGCTCATCCTTGTGTGCGCATCTAGGCTTGCGCGGTGGCCGCAAACGACCGACCGAGTCCCGCCGGAGCAGCGGTCTTTGTCATCGGGTGCCTCGTGGCCGGAGCCGTCGCCGCGTTCCCCGCGGCTGCCTTGTGGGTTTGGCTGGCGGAGCCCCCTGTCGTCGCGGTGACCTCCTCCGGGGCCTTCTTTGGTGAGGCGGAGCTGAACCAGCAGAGTGAGGTGACCCTGTGGTTCGTGGCCATCGGAGCGTTGCTCGGCCTGGTGTGCGGCCTCGCCGTGGGAGCGGTGGGGAACCGCCATGGCGTGGTGACCGTCCTAGCCGTGCTGGCTCTGTGCACAGCCGCCAGCGCGCTCAGTGCGTATGTCGGGATAGCCGTCTGGGGCCCGGCCGCGCCGTCACAGCCCGATACTGGGCCAGGAGTAGGTGACGTATTCGAGAGCAGCCTGCAGATCGACAGCTTGATCGCCTACCTGAGCTGGCCGATCGGGGGCCTGGCCGGAGCCGTTGCGGCGATCACTCGCTGGCCGAGAGTTGAGGAGATGCCTCCGCTTCCGGGCGCGTCCGATACCGTGGCAAGCAAAGAGACATTCTCTAGGGGGAGTTAACATGTCAGCTCAAAATCCACCACCGGAGGGGCCTTTTACGGGACCACAGCAGCCGCCTCCTGGTTACGCCGGTCCGCCGGGTGGATACCCAGTTCAGCAGACACCTCCGGGCTACGCCGGTCCGCCGGCTGGCTACGGTCAGCCACCGCCAGCAGGTTACGGTCAGCAACCGCCTGCCGGCTACGCCGGTCCGCCAGGAGGTGGCACAGGTCCTGGTGGGCCGCCGGACATGTTGGGACCGGCGGGTCAGCCCCTCTACGGCGACGGGCCCCCCTCGCAGGGCAAGCGGGGCATCAAGGTCCTCGTCATCACCGCCGTTCTTGCCTTGATTGCTGGTGGCGGAGCCTTTGCGTTCTACCAGGCTGACCCCCTACACATGTTCGGCGACGAGCCCCAAGCATCAGAGGCACTGCCTGCTGATGCACTGTTCTACCTGGGTGTCGACATGAACCCATCGGCTTCTCAGAAGGTCAAGGCGTTGCAGTTCCTCAACCACTTCCCGGCCTTCCGTGAGGAGGCAGACCTAGACGAGAATGCCGACGTACGCGATCGCCTGTTCGGAGAGGCCCTCTCCGACACCGAGTGTGAGGGGGTGAGCTACGAGGACACGATCAAGCCGTGGGTGGGCGACAAGTTCGGCATGGCATTGATGGAGCCGGCGGGCGGTGAGACCGATCCGGTACCGGTCGTTGCCATCCAGGTCACCGATGAAGCCAAGGCTGACGACCAGCTGTCGAAGCTTGCGACCTGCGTAGGCGGTGAAAACGTCGAGTTCGGCCATGCGTTCACAGGCGACTACGCCTTGCTGGCGGAGACATCGGAGCTCGCGGACGGCTTCGCCAACGACGCTGCTGACAACGCGCTCGCGGACAGCAGCGAGTTCAAAGCTGACATGGAGTCCCTGGGTGACCTGGGCATCGCGACCATGTGGGTGGATGTCGAGGGAAGCCTGAACGTGGCAACGCCGGAGATCTTGGGCCGAGGCGGTGATATGGACAACCAGCTCGACATGCTCAAATCCAAGTACCAACGCGTAGCTGCCACGTTCCGTTTCGAGTCCGACGCCGTGGAGATCGCGACGACCGTCTTCGGTGAAACCGTGGAGATCAGTCATGGCGACAATCAAATCGTCGAGCTGCCTGAGTCGAGCGTTGTGGCAATGTCGCAAGCAGGTGGAGCGGACCGCCTGGGCGCCTCCTGGGACGACATCAAGGAGCTCGCCGGGTCGGAGGGTGTCAACTTCGATCAAGAGGTCGCCGACTTCGAAGCGGAGACCGGTTTCTCGTTGCCCGAGGACCTCGCGACCGTCCTCGGCGAGAACATCATGTTCGTGGCGGATGCCGATGGGCTCACTAGCGAGGCTTTGCAAAGTGAGCAGTTCGATGCAGTGAATGCCGGAATCCGCTTCACGGGTGACGCTGAAGCCCAAAAGGCGCTTTACGACGAGGTGTCTCAGCTGCTCGGCTCCCAAGAAGATCTGCCGCTCGTCACATTGGAGGCAGAGGACGGATTCGTGATGGCAAGCAACGACGCCTACGCGGAGACTCTCAAGGAACTGGGAGGCGACCTCGGAAGCTCGGAGGCATTCACGTCTGTCGTTGACGATGCGGCGAGCAAGGAAGCTGTGTTCTACTTCAACTGGGACCTGATCGAAGACCAGGTGATCGAGGCGCTACCCGGTGGTCCAGAGATTGCGGAGAACATCGAGCCGCTGCGTGCCGTCGGGATCAGCGCCGATGTGGAGGGCGACTACACCAAGATTGTCGCCAAGGTCTCTGTCAACGATTGAGACGCAGCTGAGTTATGCGGACACGTCCAGGTGAGTGAGGCGACCGCTCAGTATGCAGCCGGGTAACGACGCGCCTACGCCGTGAGGCGATCGCTCAGTTAGGCGACCACTGAGTGCGGGCCATCGATGTTGCCGGCAACGAGGGGATGGCTGTGATTGCCCGCAGCTCGGCGCGCATCAGTTGAGCGCCGAGCCGCAGCCGGGCGGCTACATCTCGGGTCTCCAGCAGCGCCTGCCGCTCTGCGAGGCTGAGCACGAGGGCTGCCGCAAGGGTGTAAGACAAATCCACAGGATCGCTCGGCGTCGGTCCGTCCAGGACGTCCTCGCCTCGCAGTTCGTGGACCCTGGTCCGGTAGCTCTCGAAGAGTTCGCGCGCAGTCATCACTGCGGAATCCAACCCCGCGTCCTCGTCGCCGTTGGTATCGGGAAGCCACTGGACGTCTGCGCGTAGATAGTCAGCAGTGGGATCGAGTCTTTCGACGTGGAATCGTCGCCTCCCGACGACGATGATCTCGAACGTGCCGTCGGGATGAGCGGTGACCTCCGTGACAAGGGCGGCGCAGCCGGTGCGTTGAATGGTTTGAACGCCCCTCTCGCCCACCTCATACCCGACTTTGATCGCGACGACGCCGAACTCGCGCGCCGTCTCCGGCGGCAGGGCGATCAGGTCTCGGACGAGTGAGCGATAGCGGCCCTCGAAGATGTGCAAAGGCATGATGACGCCCGGGAACAGCACCATGTTGAGGGGAAAGAGAGGCAACAGCTCGCTCACCCTTCGAACCTAACACCGAATCCAGCCGACCCGATCCAGGTGAAGCGCAGGCACGCCCTCAAGTCGAATTCTAAGACGAGGGGAGTCAGGGGCGCCTGGACTTCTAGACTGAGGGCATGATCCGCACTCTCGACATCCGCGGACGTCTGACCGCTGGCAGCCTCGACTACACCACTCTCGTCCCGCGGGCCGACTTCGACGTGAACACCGCAGTCGAGATCGTCCG
>JACCZJ010000227.1 GCA_013696065.1 Nocardioidaceae bacterium | reverse complement strand
GGGGGTCGCGCTGGCCCGGGCCAGCGGCCTCAGTCGGGGGACGACCAATCAACTGAGTGGCTTCGGGATCTTCGTCGTCCCGTCCGCCTGAGTAGAGCCAGTCATAGTCCCGGCTAGGAGGGTCTTGCTCGTCAGACATGCGACTCACGCTACCGGTAGCGGTCGACGCTCCCGGCCATATCCGGCGCCTCTGCGTGGCCGCGTGAAGGAAGTCACGAATACTTCTCAGGACGGGGAGCGGGTCGGAACGCTTGTGACTGATGTGGCTGGTGATACTGGAACTCATGCCCGCGTCCCGTGCCCTCTCGCAGTCCGGATCCAGCGTATTCGCGTTCGACCCAGCGAGAGCTGCAGCTGCCTCTGGGGCTGGTGCGGGATCAACCGACGCTCATCGACGCCGGTTCCGTCGCGCACTGTCCCTGCTCGTGATGACCGTGATCTGGCCCGGGAGCGCTCAACGTCTCGCAGGCAACCCCAGGGTCGGGCGCGTGACGGGCTGGTTCTTCGGCGTCGGTGCCCTCCTGCTGCTCCTCGCCGGCGCGGTGGCGCTGGTTCGACCCACGAGCCTGATCTCGTTGTCCACGAACCTGGCGCTGCTCACCGGGATGCGGGTGCTGCTCATCGTCTATGCGCTGGGCTGGGCGGGTCTGCTCGTCGACGCCTGGAGGCTGGCTGATCCGCCGAGTCTGGACCAGCGGCGGCGTCTCGCCCTCGCCGGGTGCAACGGCGTGTTATGCCTCGGTCTCACAGGTGCGCTTTTGTTCGGTAGCCACCTGGTCGCCGTACAGCGCGATTTCATTGCGGCGGTCTTCGACGGGCAACAGGTGTCGGGGGCAGCTGACGGTCGCTACAACATTTTGTTGCTGGGCGGAGACGCAGGCGTCGGTCGCGTCGGCATTCGGCCAGACAGCATCACGGTGGCGAGCATCGACGCGCAGACCGGCCGCGCCGTGCTGTTCGGGTTGCCGCGCAACCTCGCAGAGGTCCCGTTTCCCGACGGTTCGGTGATGCGCGGTGAGTTCCCGACCGGCTTCGACTGCGATGGCTGCTATCTCAATGGGGTCAACACGTGGGCGACCGACAATGCCGAGCTGTTCCCTCACACCAAAGAACCGGGCATCGCGGCCACCCAGCAAGCGGTCGAGGAGATCACTGGACTGTCGATCAACTATTACGCACTGATCGACCTCAAAGGATTCCAAGACCTGGTCGACGCCGTCGGGGGAGTGACGATCGACATCACCGAGCCCATCCCGGTCGGCAAGGTGGGTGACATCACGGACTGGATCCAGCCCGGCAAGCGGCATCTAAACGGCTACGAGACGTTGTGGTACGCCCGGAGTCGCGCTACGTCCGACGACTACTCGCGTATGGCCCGGCAAAAATGCGTGATGAACGCCATGCTCCGACAGCTGGACCCAGCGACCGTGCTGAGCAACTTCAGCGCTATCGCTGGAGCTGGTGAGCAGATCATCTCCACGTCGATTCCTGCCAGTGAGGTCGACGTTTTCGTTGGCCTGGCGGGCAAGGCGAAGAGCCTGCCGGTTTCGTCTGTGGCCTTTGTTCCTCCCAAGATCAACACCAGTGAGCCTGACTGGAGCCTGATCCGCACAATGGTGGGTGCGGCCATCGAGCGCGGCGAGGCTGCCGACTCAGGAGACAAGCCGGACACAGGTACAGCGAAAAAACGGCCTGGAAAGAAGCTCAACGCCAACGGCAGCACGGACCTAGCCAAGGCCTGCTGACCGCTCAGCGGGTCGTACGATGCAGGAGGTCGGCGTCTGACTTTGGCGCTGCACCGTGTCGGTCGCATTCAGTCGGCTGAAAGGGCTGGCGCGTGCCGCTCAGCGCGGTTGAAGACCAGACGAGAGGTCAGGGTGGAGAACGAAGCGGTCACGGCTGTCGTCGTGACATGGAACCGCCGCCAGCTGTTGGCCCAAGCGCTACAAGCCATCCAGGGCCAGACTGTGCCGCTCGGACGCGTGATCGTCGTCGACAACGCCAGCGACGATGGCACCGCAGAGATGCTCGCAACACAGTTCCCGCAGTTCGACGTGGTGACAGCGTCCACCAACACAGGCGGAGCCGGCGGTTTCGCCCTCGGTCTGGACGGGGCGCTCGAGCAGGGAGGCACCGTCGGCTGCAGTGCGGTGTGGCTCATGGACGACGACACGATCCCTGAGCCGACGGCACTGGCTGAATTGCTCGCCTCACGCCGACAGCATCCTCAGGGTCCGCCTGCACTGATCGCTTCGCGCGTGGTGTGGACCGACGGTCGAGACCACCCGATGAACACACCGCGGATCAAGCCTGGGGTGCGTCGTTCAGAACTGGCTGCCGCGGCCGCCATCGGCTGTGTGCCGATCCGTTCGGCATCGTTCGTGTCCGTCCTCGTGGACGCGGCACTGGTCAGGGAGCGTGGTCTGCCGCTCGCGGACTACTTCTTGTGGAACGACGACTTCGAGTTCACCACCCGCCTCATCCGAGGGCGGCGGGCTCTCTACTGTCCGGCGTCGGTCGTCGTTCACAAAACCAAGACATTCGGCTCGACCGACGCAGACCCGGGGGAGCGCTTCTATTTCGAAGTGCGCAACAAGGTGTGGCTGTTCACCCGGTCCGGTGGTCTCAATCCGCTCGAGAAGGCCGGGTATGCCGGATCGACGCTGCGTCGGTGGGCCCGGACCGTGGCGGGCTCGTCGAACCGCGCAGTGTTGCTGCGGGGTCTTGTCAGAGGCTTGGCTGACGGGGCAAGGAAAGGCCCTCGCCCGACCTCAGAACTCATCGCCGACGCCGTGTCGTCGTCGCGGCCTGGTGGCTCTCGTGCGTGAGCCGTTCAGCCTGTTGATGAGCGTCTGGCAAGAAGACGACCCGGCCTTCCTCGAGGAGGCTTTCCGCTCGGTAGTCCACGACCAGACTCGACCGCCCGATGACGTGGTGCTCGTGCAGGACGGGCCGGTTCCGGCTGAGCTGTCCGACTGCATCACCGGGCTCATCCACGAATCGCCGGTCCCCACGACACTGCTGGCGCTCGACGCGAATGTCGGGCTCGGCACCGCGCTCGACCGGGGTATGACGGCCTGCGCCCACGACATCGTCGCCCGCATGGACGCCGACGACATTGCGCTGCCGCAACGCTTCGCGCTGCAAGTGCCGCTGGTGGAACAAGGCGCCGACCTGGTCGGCTCCTCCATGCTGGAGTTCGGAGTCGATGCCGACGACATCGTGGGCAAACGCGTCCCGCCTCTCGACCCCGACGAAATCGTGCGCTACGCGAGGTTTCACCAGCCCTTCAACCACCCGACCGTCGTCTATCGTCGCAGGGTGGTGCAGGCAGCCGGGGGTTATCGACACCTTGCGTTGATGGAGGACTACCTGCTCTTTGCCAAGATGATCGAACAAGGCGCACACGTCGCGAACGTGGAGGAACCACTCGTGCTCTACCGGGTTGGCGCGGGCGCCTACGCCCGACGCGGTGGCGTCGCGTTGCTGAAGTCGGAGTGGCGGCTGCAGAGACACCTGCGCGGTCTGGGGTTCACCTCCCGTGGCCAGTTCGTCCGCAATGTGGTCGTGCGCGGCGGCTACCGGCTCGTCCCCGAGGCCATCCGCAAAGCTGCATACCGCAGAATCATTGCGCCCAAGGGCGAGCGCTGAAACTAAAGCCAGCCTGGCACCCTCTAGACTTGCCGCGCCTCTTGGGCAGTGCCGTGCCCGTGCGGCGGCTGGCCCCCAGGAGATCCGTCGAGCTGGAGTTGCTGTGAATGTTGATCTCGTCGTAGTCGGATCGGGCTTGTTCGGCCTCACTGTCGCCGAGCGATGCGCCAACGACCTCGGCCTCAGGGTCTTGATCCTCGACCGACGACACCATGTCGGCGGAAATGCCTACAGCGCGCCTGAGCCTGAGACCGGCATCGAGGTGCATCAGTACGGGGCTCACCTCTTCCACACCTCGAACGAGCGAGTTTGGGAGTACGTCAACCGGTTCACCAAGTTCACCGGCTACCAGCACCGGGTCTTCTCAATCTATGACGGCAAGGTCTACCCGATGCCGATCAACCTGGCAACGATCTGCGAGTACTTCGGTCGCTGGATGACCCCGGATGAGGCGCGGGCACTCGTAGCCGAGCAGGCCAAAGAGTTCGACAGCGCAACGGCTGGCAACCTCGAGGAAAAGGGCATCTCGTTGATCGGGCGCCCGCTCTACGAGGCGTTCATCCGCGGTTATACGGCTAAGCAGTGGCAGACCGACCCCAGAGAACTGCAGGCCGAGATCATCTCGCGCCTACCGGTCCGCTACAACTTCGACAATCGCTACTTCAACGACACATACGAGGGTCTACCGGTCGACGGCTACACAGCCTGGCTCGAGCGTATGGTCGACCATCCCAATATCGAAGTGCGTCTCAACACCGACTTCTTCGACGTGCGGGATGAGTACGTCGGCAAGGTACCGATCGTCTACACGGGACCGGTCGACGCGTACTTTTCGAACTCCGCGGGGGAGCTGTCGTGGCGCACGGTCGACCTTGAGGTCTCGGTCCAAAACATCGGCGACTTCCAAGGCACGTCGGTGATGAACTACGCCGACGAGGATGTGCCGTTCACCCGCATCCACGAGTTCCGCCACTTCCACCCCGAGCGAGACTGGTACCCGAAGGACAAGACGGTGATCGTGCACGAATATTCACGATTCGCTGAGTCCGGCGACGAGCCCTACTACCCGATCAACACTCCCGAAGACCGGGTCAAGCTCCTGCAGTACCGCGAGCTGGCCAAGGCGGAGCCCAACGTCTTGTTCGGCGGGCGGCTCGGCACCTACAAGTATCTCGACATGCACATGGCCATCGGCTCTGCCTTGACGATGTACGACAACGTGCTGCGTCCGCACTTCGCGGAGGGAGTTGCCCTCCAAAGCGGCGGCGTGGACGAGTGAGCACCTCAGTCGCCGCAGACTCCTCACCGTTGGGACCGCTGCAGAACCCGGGGCGTGTGGGTGGTCTCGTAGATGTGTTACGTCGGCGCTACCTCCTGCAGCTCCTGGTCCGCAAGGAGCTCCGAGTTCGCTACCAAGGCTCCCTCGTCGGCCTGGCCTGGTCCTACGTCAAGCCGGGTGTCCGATTCCTCATGTATTTTTACATCATCGAGCTGATCATGGGGGAAAACCAGCTCGAGAACCGGGCTCTCCATATCTTCTCCGGCATGATTATGGTGTCGTTTTTCACGGACGCGCTGACCTCAGGCACCCGGTCCGTCGTACGCAACAAATCTCTGGTACGCAAGATCAACCTGCCGCGGGAGATGTTCCCCGTGTCGTCGATCATGGTGTCGATCTACCACATGGTGCCGATGTACGTCATCGCCTTGGTGGGTTGTCTGCTGGTCGGCTGGAAGCCTGACCCACTCGCCTTCGTGGCGGTGGGCATGGCCTTCGCGATCGTCGTCGTCTTCGGGTTGGCAGTGGCCCTCATGCTGAGCGCCTGGAACGTCTTCTTCCGCGACATGCAAAACGTCGTCGACGTGATCCAGACGATAGTGACCTGGACCGTCCCGATGATCTACCCGTTCGCGATCATCAAGGACAAGCTCGATGGCTGGGTTTATGAGCTCTATACAGCGAGCCCGTTGTGTACGGCCGTCTTGCTCAACGACCGAGGTTTCTGGGTGCCGACAACGGACCGACCCAAGGTCTCCGCGGTGGTCGAGATGCCCGATCACCTGTTCACACGCGGCGCTCTCACTCTCGTCGTGGGACTCGGGCTGTTGTGGCTGGCTCAGCTCGTTTTCTCCAGGCTCGAGGGTCGATTCGCGGAGAAGCTGTGAGGCCACTCCCGAGATCCGGCTCCGACGTCTGTAGGTCGGACCACGCATGAGCACCTCGGTGATTGTCGACGGTGTCAGCAAACGCTTCAAGATGACTTCCCAGAGAACAATCAAGCAGGTCGTGGTTGATGCCGTCAGGAGACGTTCGACGTCGTACTCCTTCACGGCGTTGGACCGAGTCTCTTTCACACTCGAGCAGGGTGAGTCGATCGGCCTGATGGGACTGAACGGGTCGGGCAAGAGCACACTGCTCAAGCTCATCTCCGGTGTGATGGCTCCCGATGAGGGCGAGGTGCTGACCCGGGGCCGGATCGCCGGGTTGATCGAAGTGGGGGCGGGCTTGCATCCCGACCTCTCGGGGCGCGAGAACATCTACCTCAACGGGGCAATCCTCGGCATGAGCGAGGCGGAGATCGACCGCAAGTTCGACTCGATCTTGGACTTCTCGGAGATGGAAAAGTTCCTCGACTCAGAGGTGCGCCACTATTCGTCCGGCCAGTTCATGCGGCTGGCGTTTGCCGTCGCCGTGCACACGGACTGTGACATCTTCCTGATCGACGAAGTCCTCGCAGTCGGCGACCAGCCGTTCCGCAAGAAGTGCATGAAGCGCATCCTCGAGCTCAAGGGCGAGGGTCGGACGATGGTCTTCGTCAGTCACAACCCGAAGCAGGTGCTGAGGATCTGCGACCGGGGCGTGGTCCTCGATGGCGGCAAGATGGTTTTCGAAGGCACCGCCGCCGATGCGGTGAAGAAGATCAACTACGAGATCACCGACGAAGACGAGGACTGACAGCTAATCCGGCCGCCGCTCATTGAGCGAGCGGCTCACGGTGAGGGGCTGAGTCCGCGGCTCACGGGTGCGGCTGAAGCAGCGCCTAGCGGGGCGGGACGGCGGGCTCGCCGTGGATCGGCGCCCAACCAGCCCAGGCC
>JACCZJ010000185.1 GCA_013696065.1 Nocardioidaceae bacterium | reverse complement strand
AGTCGACACTGACCACCTTGTCGTTGAAGAGGTCGAGCAGCGCGATCGTCGCCGGCTCACCGGCCAAAGTGCCGGCGGCCCACTTCCCGATCAGCTCACCTGCCTCGAAGTTGTCCGTCGCGAACGTGATGTCGACGAGGTCAGCCGGGTCGGGCGGGGTGTCGAGGGCGATGACATAAAGACCGGCATCGCGTGCCTTGGTGAGGGAACCGTTGACCCCGGGACCGTTCGGCGTGATCAAGATGCCGTCGTCGCCACGGTTGATGGCGTTCTCGATCTCGGTGATCTGACCGGCCTCGTCACCATCCTCCTTGCCAGCGGTGACGGTGATGTCGACGCCCTCCTTCTCAGCAGCCGCCTCGGCGCCCTCTTGCATGGCGATGAAGAAGGGGTTGACCGAGTCCTTGGTGATCAAGGTGACGGCGACGCTGTCATCGCCGCCGCCATCACCGCCGCCACCATCGCCGCAGGCAGCGAGGACCAAGGTCAGCGCGCTGAGTGGGGCTAGGAGCGAGAGAGTGCGGCGGGGCCGCCGATTGGGGTGAGTCATCTGAGTTTCCTCCAGTCTGCGTCCGGCTCAAGGCGCCTGACAACGTTGTCTGCCGACAATAGCCACATGCTCAGACGTTCGTCAAACCCTTCGACGAAACATCTTGGTAACTTCTCGACAACGTTGTCAAAGACAGTAAGGTAACCGGTATTCACTCATACCCGGGCCAGCCGCGAAGGAGGAAGTGTGCGCAGTCGTTCCACCATGCGCGACGTGGCAGCGTTAGCCCAGGTAAGCCTCAAGACGGTTTCTCGTGTGGTTAATAACGAACCGGGCGTTTCCCCTGCGTTGGCTGGCCAAGTCCGCACCGCACTGGAGCAACTCGATTATCGCCATAACCTAGCTGCCAGCAACCTCCGACGCGGGCAACACACGCTGTCGATCGGTGTGCTCCTCCAAGACGTCGCCAATAGCTTCTCTGCGGCGATCCTGCGCGCCGTCGAGGACGTGAGTCGCATCCGAGGGGTTGTCGTCTTCGCGGCCAGCCTCGACGAGGAAGAGGAGCGCGAGCGTCAACTGGTGTCCAACCTCATCTCACGCCAGATTGACGGATTGCTCCTGATGCCGGCCACCAGCGATCACTCCTATCTTTCTCACGAAGTGCGAACCGGCCTGTCCGTCGTGGTGGTCGACCGACAAGTGATCGGCCTGCGGGCCGATTGCGTACGTGTCGACAACAGAAGCGGCGCTCGCGTCGCCGTCGAGCATCTCCTAAGCCACGGCCATCGTCGCATCGCCTTCCTCAGCGACCTCCCCAGCATCGAGACAGCCGCGTCGCGCCAAGCTGGTTATCTCGATGCTCTGCGCAGCGGGGGGGTCAAGGTCGATCCCGACTATTTAGCTGTCGGATTGCGCGGCGCCGACGTCGCCACTGATGCTGTGCGGAGCATGCTCGGGCTTGAGCAACCACCCACAGCCGTCTTTTCGGGCCGCAACGAACTCACCATGGGAGCTGCTCGGGCGTTGCGACAGGCGGGTCTGGCCAGGTCGGTCGCCCTCGTCGGGTTCGATGACTTCACCCTCGCGGACTCGTTGGAGCCGGCCGTGACCGTTATCCAGCAAGATGTCGATGCGGAAGGACGACTGGCTGGGCAGATGCTGCTCGAACGCATAGCCGGCCGCGAAGGGCCACCCCGCGAGATCGTGTTGCCGACAACTCTTGTGCCGCGCGGATCCGGCGAAATACCTCCCCCTTAACCGTTGAGAGGTCACTCCCCTCCTGTTGAGAGGTCACTTTCCGAGCTCACTTTGTATGCCGGACAGCAGCTGCCGCGCAATGACAATCCGCTGGATCTGGTTGGTGCCCTCATAGATTTGGGTGATTTTCGCGTCCCGCATCATCCGCTCGACCGGATAGTCTCGCGTATATCCGTAACCGCCCAGCAGTTGCACCGCGTCGGTGGTCACCGACATCGCCACGTCGGACGCGAAGCACTTGGCAGCGGCACCGAAGAACGCCAGGTCGGCATCGTCGCGCTCGCTCCTGCCGGCCGCGGCGTAGGTGAGCTGGCGGGCCGCCTCGAGCTTCATCCCCATGTCAGCGAGCATGAACTGCACGCCCTGGAACTGCGCGATCTCCCTGCCGAACTGCCGCCGCTCCTGAACGTAGCCCAGCGCGAAGTCCAACGCCCCTTGGGCGATCCCCACCGCCTGCGCGGCAATGGTGAGCCTGGTGTGGTCGAGAGTGCGCAAGGCGGTGGCTAGCCCGGTGCCCTCATCGCCGATCAGCCGGTCGGCTGGCAACCTGACGTTATCGAGGAACACCTCGCGGGTCGGCGATCCCTTGATTCCGAGCTTCCTTTCGGGAGCACCGAACGACACTCCCTCGTCAGCCTTCTCGACCACGAACGCCGAGATCCCCTCGCCACCTCGGTCGGGGTCGGTGACGGCAAAAACGGTGTAGAACTCCGAGACTCCCGCATTGGTGATCCAGCGCTTCACCCCGTTGACTACGTAGGCGTCACCCTCGCGCACCGCGCGGGTGCGCATGGCGGCAGCATCCGAACCCGCCTCGGGTTCGGACAGGCAGTAGGAGAACATCGCGTCTCCGCTGGCGATCCGCGGCAGGTATGCCGTCTTGATCTCCTCAGACCCGCTGAGCAGGAGAGGCAAGGTGCCCAGCTTGTTGACCGCCGGGATGAGCGACGACGAGGCGCAGGCTCTGGCCACTTCCTCGATCACCAAGCAGGTGGCCAAGGCATCGGCACCAGCCCCGCCATAAGCCTCCGGGATGTGTGGGGCGTGGAAGTCCGCCTGACGCAGAGCGGCAAACGACGCCTCCGGAAATGCACCAGCCTCGTCGACCGACGCGGCGTGGGGGGCGACTTTGGCGTCGCACAGCGCCCTCACCGCTTCGCGAACTGCCCGATGTTCGTCGGATAGCGCGAACATCGGAAAGTCGGCCATACCGCCATGCTAGTGGCGGGTCAGCCGATCACTTCGGTTCGCTCCTCGACCGCGCAGCAGCCTTGGTGCGGGCTCGGTCCCGCCGGCTCAGCACAGCACTCATCGCCTTGGCAGCGACGGGGAACTTGTCGGCTAGTTCAGCTGCTCGGCGCTGCCCCCGAAACACCAGCCCCCGCGTCTTGCTGGCCAGATCGGCAGACTGAGCCGCCCGTGCGGCAACGGCAGCCAGATCGGGTTGTTTGCGGATCCACCACGAGGTGGCGTGCCTCTCTGCCAGCATCGCCAAGGCATCGAGCGAAGCCTCCAGCAGCTCCGGCTCCGTCGCGTCATCGGGTCGGCGGGTGCCCATGGTGGGCTCAGGCCGCAGCTCCGAGAGGTCGCCGGTTAAGGGATAACCGCGCTGCTGCAACGCTTCGATCATCTGATCGGCTCGCTCGGTGATCCAACCCATCTCCTCGGGCGGCAGGGAGAAGCGGGCGGCCTCGGTGCGCTGGGCGAGCATCGGAGCAAGCGTCAGCTTGATCACCTTGTCGTGTTGGCGCTGGTTGAGGCGTCCACCCAGGCGTTCGTTGACACGCCTGATGACTTCGGTGGCCGCGACGCCCACCGTCTCGTTGTTCCACGCAGGTTCCTCGGTCAAAGAGTCGGGTTCGAATCCGACCACCGACGCGAATCGCCCGAGCAGCACATCAGCCGACGCACCTGACCGGGGCACGGTGATGACATGCAAGCGAGATGCCGGTACGACGCTCTCCCATGTCTCACAGATCTTGACCACGTCTTGACGAAACCAAAAGCCGCGTGCCGGTTTGACCGCCACCCGGCTCGGATCCTTGATCGAGTCGACGAACGCTTGCCACGTGTAAGTCTGGTCGTTCTTGACTTCCTCCTGCCATGCGGACACCGCGACCCGGCCGAGATCGCGCACCGTGACAATCACCTGCACTTGCGAGTCGGGAAACGATGAGACGGCCCGCTGCGCCTGACGCAGCGTGCACAGACTGAGCCGCTCCTCCGAGATGAGAGCAGACCGCAGACCGCTGGTGTTGACCGCGTCGACCAGCACATCCCAAGACCCGGCAATGCGCTCATCGCCCGCGCCGCGAGGCCGGCGCCCCTGCAAATCCCACACGGCAAAAGCCTGGACCGGCTCGCCAGGTCCGCCCGGGAAATCAATTTGCTGTGCCCTGACGTGGTCGCGGTTGGCGCGCAAAACATTCTGCAGGTACGTCGTCCCGGTCTTATGCAGCCCGATGTGAAGGTAGACAGTTTCGGGGGCGCCGGACACCGCCCTGCCCGTGGCCGCCTTTGACGACTCGGTCAACGTGGCTCCTCAGGCGAGAGCACGGGCGGTGTCGTTGCCGCGTCGACCTCGACGACCTGATGGGAATGCAGCGTCGCCCGCAGGGCAGCGCCCTTGTCGCGCGCCGTGTTGGCGAGCGACTCCTGGAAGGTGAGCATGGCTGATGTGAGGCGCTCGTCCGTGATCGCCAGTATCCGGATGGCCAGCAATCCCGCGTTGCGGGCATTGCCGATCGCCACGGTCGCGACTGGCACCCCGGCCGGCATCGAGACGATGGAAAGCAGGGAGTCCATCCCGTCGAGATGCTGCAGTGCGACCGGTACGCCGATCACGGGCAGCGGCGTCACTGACGCCAACATGCCCGGAAGGTGAGCCGCTCCCCCGGCTCCGGCGATGATCACCCTGAGGCCACGCACGTGCGCCCCCTGCCCGTAGCTGATCATCTCCGCCGGCATGCGGTGCGCCGAGACGACGTCGACCTCATGGGCGACACCGAACTCCGCAAGCACGTCGGCAGCTGCTTGCATCGTCGGCCAGTCGGAGTCCGACCCCATCACGATGCCCACGGCAGGCGAGTCGTCCATGTTCATCAGTCAGCGCACTCCGTTCTCTCTTGGTCAAGCATGAGTTGCCTCGGCGCCACTCAAGGTTCCTTCGAACCACTGTGCTGCATGGCGGGCTCGCTCGACCACATCTTCGAGGACGTCCCCGTATGCCGTCACGTGTCCGACCTTGCGGCCAGGTTTGACGTCCTTGCCGTAGAGGTGGACCCGCACGGCCGGGTCACGGGCCTGCACGTGGGGATAGCCGTCATACAGAGTGGGAGCCGGGCCACCGAAGATGTTGACCATCACAGTCCATGGTGCCCTCGCGTGCGGCGAGCCGAGGGGCAAGTCCAGCACGGCGCGCAGGTGGTTCTCGAACTGGCTGGTCACCGCGCCGTCGATGGTCCAGTGCCCGGTGTTGTGCGGCCGCATCGCCAACTCGTTGACGAGGATGCGTCCGTCGCGAGTCTCGAACAGCTCGACGGCCAAGATGCCCGTCACGTCGAGTTCCGTGGCGAGGGTCATGGCAATCTGCTGCGCCTCAAGCGCCAGCTCAGGGGCGAGGTAAGGAGCCGGCGCGATGACCTCCGCACAGACGCCTCCAGTCTGGATGCTCTCGACGACGGGGTATGCCGCTATCTGGCCACTGGGGGCTCTCGCCGCCACCGCGGACAGCTCGCGGGCGAAGTCGACGCGCTCTTCCGCCACGAGCGCGATCCCCTCTGGCGCCGTCGTGAGGACGCGGGCTGCCTCATCGCTGCTGTTGATGACCCAGACCCCCTTGCCGTCATACCCACCCCTTGTCGTCTTGAGCACGACCGGCCAGCCGTCGCCATCAGCGGCGAAGGCGGCTACGGCCTCGGGGGAATCGACGATGCGGTTGCGGGGGCAGGGCACATCGAGTTCAGCCAGCCGTTGGCGCATCACGGCCTTGTCTTGCGCGTGAACCAGCGCCTGAGGCCCGGGGCGACAGGTCACTCCGTCACGGGTGAGCGCTTCGAGGTGCGAGGTCGGCACATGCTCATGGTCGAAGGTCACCACATCGACGCCCCTCGCCCAGGCGTGCAACACATCGAGATCGGTGTAGTCGCCAACCTGCGAGTGGGCGATCACTTGTGCCGCCGACGCGTCAGCCGACTCCGCCAGCAGATGGAGGGGGACCCCGAGCGCGATGGCAGGCTGCTGCATCATCCGGGCCAGCTGTCCTGCACCCACGACACCGATCACCGGACTTTCCACGGCGACGAGACTAACGTCGACGTCTGCCGGGTACGCTGGCTGCACCCGGTTCCGCCATCACCCAGGAGCTTCCTTGCTCGATCGTCTGCGGGCACTCGCTCACGAGGCCTTCAAATTCGGGGTCATCGGCGGGCTTGGCTTCATCGTCGATGTGGCGGTTTTCAACCTGCTGCGCTATGCCGGCGACCCGGGGGTGTTGGAGCACAAGCCGCTGACGGCCAAGGCCATCTCGGTGGGCGTTGCCACCATCGTCACGTACCTGGGCAACCGGCACTGGACCTGGAGACACCGCGAACGCTCAGGCGCTCGTCGCGAGATGACCTTGTTCTTCCTGTTCAACGGCATCGGTATGGCGATCGCGCTCGCCTGCCTCGCCATCTCTCACTATCTCCTGGACTTGACGAGCCCCCTCGCGGACAACATCTCGGCAAACGGGGTGGGCTTGGTGCTCGGCACTCTCTTTCGGTTCTGGAGCTACCGCACCTTTGTGTTCAAGAAGCGCGATCCGGAGTCGCCGGCCCCCGCCAGCATCCTCATCGGCTAGTCCATCGCGCCGACCTCTACGGGATCCTGAGACATGACATTCGACAGTGCACGGCTGCTGACCGCAGCTGAAGCTGCGCATCGTGCGGGAGCTCCTCTGCCCGAAAAGCCTTCCGCTGCCGAGATGGACGCGATTCTTGCGGCCACTGTGGAGGGCCGACAGAAGGCTGCTTTCCAACTCTTACGCAAGGCAAGCCTGGAGTCGCACGCGCGGCCGGAATCGTGGCGATGGGTCAGTGAGAATGCCCCTCCCGAGAAAGTAATACCCGTTGCGCTTCTGCTTTCAAGACGAGGCCATGATGAACTTGCTGCTGCGATCTTGGCGGGCATTGATGTTGCCAGCACGTCGGTGGAGCTGAGACGTCGTATTGGGCGAGCGCTCGATCACGGCGGACAGCATCAGCTGGCCGTCTCTGTATTCGAAGACGTGCTCTCCACGCCCGATTCGGATTCAGAACCCTACGCCGAGGAACTGCGAATTCGAGATGCTCGGGCACTCGGTTTGGCAAAGCTGCATCTTGCTGCCAACCAGCATGTCGGCGAGATCAAACCCGCAACAGGAGCCGAACTCAATGGCTTCGTAGTGATCTATAACGTCTCCAACCCAGTGCTCACTGGGTTGATGGTGCCGTTAGCACGCCCGTTCATACAGCAGGGTTACGCTTTGGCTGCTGTCACGACTGGAACGTTGCGAACATCACTGACTGGGGTTGCAGAGTTCGACAACCTCCAGGGATGTGTCACTCCGGACGGGAAGAGCCTCTTGGGCGAGCCCCGACATACCCTTACGCATGAGTGGAGGGTTGCGTGGGAGGACGGCGTCGTCGAAGTCGACGGCATAAACTATTTTCCCTACTTCCAGGAACGGTTGTCCCAGAAGGCTCGGCGGTATAGAGCCGATATCCTCAGCGACCCGGAATCCGCCAAGAGATTCAACGACCTCCAGCTCAAGGCTGACGTAGCCCTCACGATATGTGAAAGGCTCCTCGTCCTGGCTACACACAACAAGCCCATCCGAATCGCGCTCATGGACTCGCACTTCGCACCCCAGGGGATTATCCGTGAGTGGTGCCACCAGGTCGGCCGGATGCACGGCATCCACGTGGTTGCGCTGGGTGTTGGCTATGAGAACTACTTCTCCAATCTGACGTCCCTGGAAGCCACCACTCTTGCCGTCGAGGATTTGACGGCACAACCGGACCTCAGGCAACCGTTCCTTGGCGGACCGCATCGAATGAAGGCATTCCTAGCCGCGAGCCCCCATGTGGACACGGAGCCCGATGACGAGGTGATGTCTTGGGTTTGCCAAGACAGGAGCAATGTAGGCACCTCATCCTCAGCGCGTGAGCGTATTCTCGAGAAGGCGCATGAGGTTCGAGGCAGCGGCGGCTTGATTTTCGTCGCGCTCGGCAAGGTCAGCATCGATTTTGCGGCACCGGGCGATCATGGATTCGCGCACAGTGACTTCGTGAGTTGGATCAACCATCTCATCGAAGCGGTGTCGGGATCCAGAAACCTGCTTCTCATCAAGCCACACCCTCATGAGCTGAGGGAAGAGATCGTGGTCCAAGGGGTCCAATTGCTGCGGGAACTGGTCGTGTCAGAACTCCCGCCCAACGTTTCCTTTCTCGAGCACGACTCCTTCAACACGCATGAGCTTGCGAAGTTCGTAGATGCTGCATTCCTGTGGAATGGAACGGCCGCCCTGGAATTTTCGGTTCTCGGCGTCCCTGTTGTCCCCGCCAGCGTTTGGGCCGACAGGGATTATCCGGTCGGGCTCCAGATCTTGCGCTCACGCGAGGAGTACGAGGAGGTTCTTCAGGGGAGGCGGGCTCTCAGCCTCGCAAAAGGCGTTCAGCGTCGTGCTGCGGTGTCCCTGCGCCTGATGCGCTCAGATCACGTCGCTATCCCGTACCGGTATCTTCGGCGTCCAGCAACCAATCTGACGGTTGGGGCTCCGACGATCGACCTCGACAGACTAGTGACACTGGAGAAGTCTCCCGACCCTTTCGTTCAGAGAGCATCGTCGCGCTTCTTTGAATTTTCTTGATCAGGCCGATGAGGTTCTTCATCTGCTTTGCGCGGTGAGGCGCGGCGCCCTATCTGCGGACTCGACCTATCCTCATGGGCCATCCGGCGCAGGATGAGGAGAACTGGTTCACGCATCAGGGTCCCGACGACTGCCGCTTCCACGGCGAGGGTGCGGTCTGCTGGCAACTGGTCCACGTCGAGCGCTGCCACATCGGCAGCCGCGGTGGCGTAGCCGTCGAGCGCCTCGGCAGACATCGGGCGACCAACTTGCTCGAGTGCTCCCAGCGCCGCCGCCAATGCCGCCCGGAGCGGACTCCCGGCATGCAGCGACCACCCCCATCGCCGCAGCAGCGCATCGACGTGCACAGTCGGCGTGTGGGTGGGCCTGCCCACGACCACTGGCGGCGGCATCAGCGAGGAATGGGCCCTGCCTAGCGCGTCGTGGAGCGAGACCGAGTCATCGTCCAAGGCATCGATGACTCTCCGGACTACCTCGAGCTTGAGGCCACCCACCTCGACCAGGCCCCTGATGAGCCGGAGCCTGCGCACGTGCAGCTCGCCGTACGACGCCTGGTTCGCCCCGGATCGCTCACCTCTCGGCAGCAACCCCTCACGCAGATAGAACTTGATCGTCGGGATGGGCACCTCGCACCGCGATGACAGCTCTGAGATCCGCATGGCACCCCGTCCTCGACTCCTCGACCCTCGAGATCTTGTCCTTGACAGGGTAGATAGTAACACTATCTAATATGGAGAGTGTCACTATCTACCCAGGGAGCAGTCGTGGAAATGGTCGTCATCTCTGACGCGTCTCGCCAGCTGGCGGGGATCTTGTTCCTCGCCTTCGTGACGATCGAGGCCGGAGGTCTCTATCTCGTCAAACTCAGCAGCCGGTCCGCATCCGTCACCGAGTTCCAGCGAAGCTTCGCCCGCGCGGGCCATGCCCATGCCGGTGTCTTGGTGATGCTGGCCCTGGTCGCTCAGCTGTATGTCGACGCTGTCGACCAGAGCGGAGGGGTGGGGTGGCTGTCGCGCAGTGGCGTGGCCATTGCGGCGATCCTGATGCCAGCCGGCTTCTTCTTCTCCTCGATGGGCAAGGACCGAGACCAGCCCAATGGCTTCATCACCTTGGTCATCGCTGGGGCGCTGCTGCTGGCCGCTGGTGTGTCGAGCCTGGGTATCGGCCTGCTCACCGCCTGACCCAAACGCCCGTTCGGAACGATATGGGCGCTAAAAAGTGCCCGATCAGGTCAATATCGTTCCGAACCGAGGGCTGCTGGGAGCTGGCGTACGGCGAAGGGGGTGATGACGCCGAAGCCATGCAACTCTCGCTCGGTCAGGGCCCGGACGGCGTACCCCTTGATCTCGCGGAGAGCGGCCGCGGTCTCGTGATCGCAGATCACCCGGTTGCGTCGCGCGATCGCAGTCAGCCGGCTGGCCAGGTTGACCGGCGGCCCGAACACGTCGCCAAGCCGCATCGCCACCGACCCGGTAGCCAGACCCACGTGCACGTCAGGCAGCTCCGGGTCAGCACCGATGTGTCCGACGACGTCACAGGCGATATCGACGGCGATTTTGGGCTCGTGAGCGACGAAGAGCACGGAATCTCCCAGCGTCTTGATGACGCGGCCACCACGCGCGGTGATGAGGTCACCACAAACCGACTCGAACCCCTCCACGATGACGGCAAGGTGACCTTCGCCTATGCCCGTGGAGAGCCGGGTGAAGCTCACCAGGTCCGCGAATCCAACCGTCACCGTCATCGTGCGCAGATCCGAGTCCTGCGCACCGAGCTCAGCCACCCGACTCACCGCAGCGGCGAGCTGCCGCCGCCAGGCATGCAGCAACAGGTGCTCGAACGGCGCCTGAGCCGCACGCAGCACCTCGATGCTGGTGTCGAGTCGAGACCCGGCGCCCTGGCCTGACTGCTCCAGCGCCTCCACATGTTCGGTCAGGGTGGCCACCTGCCAATCAGCCAGACGCGCCATCGTGCTGCCGACGGCTCGCGTCAACTTGATGGTGGTCTCGACGTCCAACGCGCCAGACTCCACCAGCTTCGACACGTTGCTCAGGGCCAACAGATCGGCTTCGCTGAAAGCTGGCGACTCGCCTGGGTCAGGAAAGCCCAACGCCCTCCACAGCCGCGACGTCAACTCTCGCGATGAGCCGAACCGGTCGACGACCTCGTCGACGGTGAGGCTCGGGCCCTCGCCGAGGATCTCCCGTTCGAGGTCTTCTCGGTTCGCACCGGAGTCACCGGACGCGCTGTCGTTTCGCTGGTAGGTCATCTGGGGCGAGGCTCCAGGGGATGGGGAGGCGTCCCGTCGTCATCGTGTCCGTCGTTGTTCCCGAAGAGGAGATCGGTGATGACCAGCTGAAGTTTTTCCACCCTCGGGACGTCTGGCAACACCGAGCGACCGTTCTCGCTTGCATCGGAGATGACCAAGGTCCCGCAGCCCAACAGGCGATCAAGCAGGTCGCGTTCGTACTTCACGTCGTTGATGCGGTGCAGCGGAATGTCGCGGCCGCTGCGCGTAAAAACGCCAGAGCGGTTGATCAGCCGACGGTTGGTGACCGTGTATGACGCTGTGAGCCAGATCAGGAAAGGGCGCAACGTCAACCAGATGATGACGAGCACCGCCACCGTGATCACCGCGTACATCAGTGGGTCGTGGGTGTCACCGCTGGGCAGCACGGCGAGCAGAAATCCTGCGAGCGCACAGGTGATGATCAAGAAGATGACGGGGAGGACGAGCGCCTTCCAGTGCGTGCGGGTCGAGGCGATGACGTGCTCGCCCTCGCTCAAGAGCTTTTCTGAGATACCCACGCGTCCTCCTCACCATGAACGATGCCTCTGACTGTCGATGGTGTCACGCCTGAGGCAGCGGGCGTAGCACATCCGTCGCCTGTCACCATCAACGCAGGTGGATGACGTCGCCGACGCTGAAGGCGTGCTGACGCCCACGACTGCGAACAAGCAGGCGCCCCACACCGTCGATGCCGACAGCCGTGCCTTCGACCACTTCACCGTCAGGCAGCTCGACGCGGACATGCCGGCCGATCGTCATACAGGCTTGCACGTACGCCGCGTGGAGTCCGCCTTGCTCGGCGTCGCCACCGTGGCGCATCCAGTCGGTGAGCAACCTCTCGAGGTTGCGCAGCACCGCCCGAGCCAGCAGTGATCGGTCTGTGGTCGCCGCATCCTCCAGGGCCAACGACGTCGCGGCCGGAACTGGAAGCTCGTCTCTCCGCAAAGAAACGTTGAGTCCGATGCCGATGATCGCCGCCGGTGCATGGGACGCCGATTCGATTCGTTCGACCAAGAGTCCGGCCAGCTTGCGCTCCTGCATCATCACGTCGTTAGGCCATTTGAGGGTCGCCCCGACGAGGGCCTCGTGTCGAACAGCGGCCGCCACAGCGAGCCCCGCAAGCAACGGGATCCAGGACCAGCGGTTGGGCGCGACATCGTAAGGCCGCACAACCACGGACATCGTCAGGCCAGAACGAGGCGGGGCAGACCACACTCGGCCGAGTCGTCCGCGCCCCTGGGTCTGGTGCTCGGCGATGACGACCATCCCGTCCGTGCTGGCGCCTCTTGCATCCGCGTCGCTGATTCGTCGAGCAAGCAGGGCGTTGGTTGACGACGTCTGGTCGAGGACCTCGATGTCTGACCACAATGCCCCCGGTGTGACGAGGGCTCGGCGCAATGCCTCGGCGTCGAGCGGCGGACGGTCGAGATCGCCGTACATCGAAGTCATCAACCCTCACGCTACGCTGCCTCGCGTGAGTGACATCGACATCCACACCACGGCCGGGCAACTTGCGGACCTTAACGATCGCCTCGACGCGGCGGTGCATGCCGGATCTGAGCGGGCGATCGAAAAGCAACACGCGAAGGGCAAGCTCACCGCCCGCGAACGCGTCGAGCAACTGCTCGACGAGGGCTCGTTCGTGGAGCTCGACGAGTGGGCGCGCCACCGCTCCACGAACTTCGGACTGGAAAAGAACCGCCCCTATGGCGACGGCGTCGTGACCGGCTACGGCACCGTCGATGGGCGCCAAGTGTGCGTGTTCGCGCAGGACTTCACCGTCTTCGGCGGCAGCCTGGGTGAGGTTTTCGGCGAAAAGATCGTCAAAGTCATGGATCTCGCAATGAAGACCGGTTGCCCGCTCATCGGGATCAACGACTCGGGAGGCGCGCGGATTCAGGAGGGCGTCGTCGCATTGGGGTTGTATGCCGAGATCTTCCGGCGCAACGTGCATGCGTCGGGCGTCATCCCCCAGATATCACTGATCTTGGGGACATGCGCGGGTGGAGCCGTCTACTCTCCCGCCATCACCGACTTCAATGTCATGGTCGACAAGACCTCACACATGTTCATCACGGGACCCGACGTCATCAAGACGGTGACCGGCGAAGACGTCACGATGGAAGACCTCGGCGGTGCTCACACCCACAACACCAAGAGCGGCAACGCCCACTATCTGGCGACCGATGAGGCAGATGCGATTGAGTATGTGAAGACGCTCGTCTCCTACCTCCCGCAGAACAACCTCGAGGACCCACCGTCCTTTGCCGAAGCGGCCGATCTCGCGCTCAATGACGAAGATCGAGCGCTCGACGGGCTGATCCCGGATTCGCCCAACCAACCCTACGAAATGCACACCGTCATCGAGTCAGTGCTCGACGACTCTGAGTTCCTGGAGGTGCAGGCACTGTTCGCGCCGAACCTCATTGTCGGGTTCGGGCGGATCGAGGGACATTCGGTGGGCGTCGTGGCCAATCAGCCGATGCACTTTGCCGGCACTCTCGACATCGACGCGTCGGAGAAGGCGGCCCGGTTCGTCCGGACCTGCGATGCGTTCAACATCCCTGTGCTCACCTTCGTCGACGTACCGGGTTTTCTACCCGGCACCGACCAGGAGTGGAACGGCATCATCCGCCGCGGCGCAAAGTTGATCTACGCCTACGCCGAGGCGACCGTCCCGCTGATCACCGTCATCACCCGCAAGGCTTATGGCGGCGCTTACGACGTCATGGGCTCCAAACACCTGGGCGCCGACATGAACGTCGCCTGGCCCACCGCACAGATCGCCGTCATGGGCGCACAGGGTGCCGTCAACATCCTCTACCGCTCGGAGCTCGCCGAGGCCGAAGACCCTGAGGCTCTTCGGGCCGAGCTGATCCGCGACTACGAGGACACGCTCGCGAACCCCTACCT
>JACCZJ010000120.1 GCA_013696065.1 Nocardioidaceae bacterium | reverse complement strand
CGAGGGAAAGGACGAGAATTTTATAAACAACCAGGATCCAGAGCAGTGCGACCGCGACGAGGACCTTCCAGCCCAAGCGCATGAACTGGTCATAGCGCATTCGGGGCAGGGTGCCACGCAGCCAGATGAAGAAGAAGACGAAAGCCAAGACCTTGCCGAGGAACCACAGCACGGGCCAGTAGTCCTGGTTGGCACCCTCCCACAGCGAAAGCGGCCACGGGGCGCGCCACCCGCCGAGGAACATCGTCGCGGCCAACATCGAGACCGTGACCATGTTGATGTACTCGGCGAGGAAGAACATGGCGAACTTCATGGAGGAGTATTCGGTGTGGAAACCGCCGACCAGCTCGCCTTCAGCCTCGGGGAGGTCGAATGGCGCGCGGTTGGTCTCACCCACCATCGAGATGATGTAGATCACGAAAGAGGGCAGCAAGATCACGGCGAACCAGAGATCTTGTTGAGCCGCCACGATGCCCGACGTAGACATCGAACCGGCATACAAGAACACGGCGACGAGTGACAGACCCATCGCCACCTCGTAGGAGATGATCTGCGCAGCTGAACGCAGCGCTCCGAGCAGGGAGTATGTCGACCCCGACGACCAGCCGGCAAGCACGATGCCGTAGATGCCAACGGAGGCGATCGCCAAGATGTAGAGCACACCCACCGGCAGATCGGTGAGCTGCAAGGGTGTGGTGACGTCGCTGAACGGCACCTTCACGACTGGCCCGAACGGGATCACCGCCACAGCCATAAAGGCCGGGATCGCCGCCAAGAGTGGCGCGAGGACGAAGACGACCTTGTCCACCGACTTGGGAATGATGTCTTCCTTCAGCATGAGCTTGACGCCATCAGCCAGGCTCTGCAAAGACCCGAAGGGGCCGTGCACGTTGGGGCCGATGCGGTGCTGCATGCGAGCGACCACACGGCGCTCCAGCCAGATGTTGAACAGCGTGAAGACCACCAAGATCACAAAGGCGAGCAGGACCTTGATGGTGATCACCCACCATGGGTCCTGGCCAAAGGCCGTCAGGTCGGCGTCCGCACGCACGATGGTGTGCTCCATTAGGCAACGCCCCTCCGTACTCGAACTTTCGACCCGGCATGTGCCCTCAGGTCCCTCGGCAGGTTGAACCCGTGGCCCTCACCCGCGCCGCTGCGGCTGGGCAGCCAGACGACATCGTCAGCCACGTCGCCGACCACGGCCGGGAGGCTGACCGAGCCGTACTGCGTGGAGACGGTCAGCAGATCGCCGACGGTGAGCCGGAGCCGAGCCAACGCGGCTGCGGAGACCACCGCCGCGGGTGCTCGTCCGGTCGCTTGCAGATGGGGCTCCCCTGCCACGGCACGGGAGTCGTCGATGAGCATCCGCCACGTCGACAGGACCATCTCGCCCTCTCCTGCTCGACCGGCAGGTTGCCGATCGGCTGCGCTGAACCTACTAGGTTCGCCATCCCAAGGTCCGAGCTCCTGCATCTCGAGCCTGGCCTCGTCGACGGTGCGGAAGCCCAGGGTGGCATCCAACTCCTCGGCAATCCCAGCAAGCACGCGTATGTCGTTCAAGGCCGACGTTTCGAGCACCTTGTCGAAGGGCCGGATGCGGCCCTCCCAGTTGACGAAGGTGCCGGCTCGCTCGGCGGGGGCCGCCACCGGCAAGATCACGTCGGCCCGCTCGGTCACCTCCGACCTGCGCACCTCGAGGCTGACCAGGAACGGGACGGTCTCGAGGGCCATCACCGCAGCAGCTGGGTCGGGTAGATCGGACAGGTCGACGCCCGCAACCACCAATGCCTTGAGGTCCCCTGCCGCAGCAGCTGCGAGGATCGCGTTGCCGTCTCGACCCCGCGTCGACGAGACGACGTCGAGCCCCCAAGCTGCGCCCAGGTCGACGCGAGCCGCCGCGTCGCCGATGGGCCGCCCCCCCGGCAACAGGTTGGGCAGCAGTCCGGCCTCAAGAGCGCCCCGTTCGCCAGCGCGACGAGGCACCCAGCCGATTTTGGCGCCTGTCGATCCGGCAAGGGTGGCTACAGCGCTCAGCAGGCCCGGTGATGCCGCCGCGCGTTCCCCGACGAGGATGACGCCGCCCCCGTCGAGCGCGACCACCCCGTCGTGGGCGATTGCCTCGACCACCTCGGCCTCGCTGCCCGGCCGAGCCCGAAGGAGGCCGCCGTTGAGCTTGTAAAGGCCGCGTGAGGTGTGGGAGGCAACGCCATACACCCGAGTCCCGTGTCCCCGGACACCCTTGCGCAGGCGCAGGAAGACGATCGGCGACTCCTCTTCAGGCTCGAAGCCGACAAGCAGCACGGTGTTGGCGTGTTCGAGCTGGTCGTAGGTGACACCAGGGCGAGCTGCGACGTGCGCTGCGAGGAAATCCGCCTCTTCGCCGCTGTGGGCGCGAGCTCGGAAGTCGATGTCGTTCGTCCGCAGCACGGCCCGGGCGAACTTGCCATAGGCATAGGAGTCCTCAGCGGTGAGCCGTCCGCCCGTCAAGATCCCGACCGAACTTCGAGCAGTCGCCAGGCCCCGAGCAGCTACAGCGAACGCCTCTGGCCAAGAGGCAGGCCGCATCGCGTCGGTCTCCTCGTCTCGCACCATCGGCCGGGTGAGCCTGTCGTCGAGGCGGTTGGAGACAAACGCGAACCGGCCCTTATCGCAGTTCCACTCCTCGTTGACATGCGGGTCGTTGCCAGCCAGACGACGGGTCACCTTGCCGCGGCGGTGGTCGGTGCGCAGCGCACAACCGGAGGCGCAGTGCTCACATATCGTCGGCGTCGACACCAAGTCGAAGGGCCGGGAGCGGAAGCGGTATGCCGCCGAGGTCAGCGCGCCGACCGGACAGATCTGGATTGTGTTGCCCGAAAAGTAGGACTCGAACGGTTCCTTCTCGTAGATGCCCACCTGCTGCAGCGCGCCCCGCTCGACCAGCGCTATGAACGGGTCTCCGGCG
>JACCZJ010000159.1 GCA_013696065.1 Nocardioidaceae bacterium | reverse complement strand
GTGACGAGGAAGCCGGTGTGACCATTCATCCGGTGCTCGGGGCGAACCGCCAGCCCCTCTACATGCCACCCGCGGACGAGTGACTCCCACGACTCCGGCTCGGTGAAGCCGCCGTGTGCCCTGACCGTTTCGACGAACCGACTCAGCTGCGTGGTGGTGGCGACATAGGCGCAGACCAGCCCGCCAGGGGTCAGCGCCGCCTCAACCACGGGCAGGCACTCCCAGGGGGCCAGCATGTCCAAGACCACGCGGTCGACAGCGCGCTGCACCAGGTCGATCGCAAGGTCGCCCACAGTGAGCTGCCAGGCCGGATGAGTGCCTGCGAAGAAGCCGTTGACGTTGGTGCGCGCAATCTCGGCGAAATCCTGGCGGCGCTCGTATGACGACACGACGCCCCCTGGTCCCACCGCCCTCAACAGGCTGCACGTCAAGGCTCCGGAGCCAACCCCCGCCTCGACAACGTGAGCGCCAGGAAATATGTCGGCCATGGTCACAATCTGGGCGGCGTCCTTGGGGTAGACCACTGCCGCCCCGCGTGGCATCGACACGACGTGGTCTGCGAGGAGGGGTCTGAGCACGAGATAGTCCACCCCACCGGACGAGGTGACGACGAGTCCGTCGGGTTGGCCGATCATGACGCCGTGGTCGATGCCGCCCTTATGAGTGAAGAACGTCTTGCCTGCCTCCAGCAGCACGCTGTGGCGACGGCCTTTGGGGTCGGTCAACCTGACCCGCTCCCCCTCCCGCAAAGGTCCTCGACGTACACCTGACCAGGCCGGATCGGCGGCGGCCGTCTGTGCTGCGGACGTCGATGATGGGGAGTCGTCGGTCAGCTGCGGAGACTGATCAGGTGTTGAGGGCATCGCGGACCACCCTAGATGAGCTGCGACTCTCGTCCACCAGCCGCGATGACATCCCCCTTGTTGAGCACCGGACTGATTTGGAACGAAATGGCGGTCCCGCCGCCGGCGCGCACGGGACAATATCGGTCCGAATCGAGAGGGCAACAAGGGCCGAGGCTGCTGGGGGTCCGCCACATGACGACCGGCTAGGCGGCCCGATAGGCCGCGTCCACATCCTTGGCGACCAAAACGCCATACACCGACCCGTCGGGCTCGACAAGCACGTATTCGCTTGCGGGCACCCTGTGCATGGCGTGTAGTAGCTCCTCGCCGGTGAGATCAGCTGAGATCATCAAGCCGTCCTCCATCCGCCGGGCCAGGTCGCCACACGACACCCATGGGCGCCGGTCCTCGGGGGTTGAGGTCACCGCCGCCTCGTTGACGATCCCCACCGGGCAGCCGTCGGCGGCGACCACGACGAGGGAGCCAGCCCGGGCGAGCTGCGCCTGGCGGATGCCTTCGGCTAGCGGGAGGGTGGCAGGAACTCCGATGGCGGGTCGCGCCAATTGGCGTGCGTGCAGAGTGGGCAGTTTGCTGCGGACTTTGGCTGCCGTCAATGCCTGCGACGCGCCAGCCCACAGGAACGCGCCCAGCACAAAAGCCATCAGATAATCGATCAGGCGGGCTTGATAACCAAACGTGGGCAAGAGGAAGGGATAAAGCAGTGCTGCGATCGCTGCAAGCCGGCCGCCCCAGGCAGCGACTACGACGCCCGCGCTGCGTTTGCCCGACACGCCCCAAACCGCCGCCTGCAGCACCCGGCCGCCATCGAGGGGGAGCCCCGGGACGAGGTTGAGGACACCCACCACCAGGTTGGCGCCAGCCAACGAGGCGACCGCGAACCGCAGCAACCCGTCGTCGAACAAGCCCAACGATGCCCAAGCCACGACGGCGATCCCCAATGAAGTCAACGGTCCGACCACGGCGATGACGAACTCCCGCCACGGTGTCGTCGCCTCGCCCTCGATCTCGGTGGCGCCGCCCAGGAAGTGCAGGTTGATGGAACGGACCTGCATGCTGAAGGCCAAGCCGGCAAGCGCATGAGAGATCTCGTGCAAGAGCACCGAGGCATAGAGCAAGACGGCAACAGCGGCGCCGACCACATAGGCCCAGCTGCCGACGTCGGGAGCCTGTTCCTTGATGCGCGGTGCCAGCACGAAGGCGAGCAGCCCCACGATGAGAAACCAGGAGTTCGCCACCCGCAGCTCGACTCCGGCGACCGTGGCCACCCGGAAAGAGCCCGGTGGGACCGGTCGCCTCGGCGCTCGGTCTCCGACGTGCTCTTGGGTTTGGGGACTCACCCCACAACGCTAGCCGGTTTTGTCGGTCGGCTGTCCTAGCCTTACCAACATGACCATAGAACTCAGCCCTCCGCTCGTCGGGGATGACGTAACGACGGCATCTGCCGACGATATCTTCGCTGGGCTGACGCGGGCCAACTCGTTGTCGCCGAGCCGGGCCAGTGACTTTATGACGTGTCCCCTGCTGTATCGATTTCGGGTGATCGACCGACTGCCCGAGGCGCCCAGCATCGACGCCGTCAGGGGTTCGGTGGTGCACCGGGTGCTCGAGGACCTGTTCGACCTCCCCGCGAGCGACCGCACTCACGACCGTGCCAATACGCTGCTTGCCCCCGTGTGGGCTGCGCTGCTCGAGCGCGAGCCCGAGCTGGCTGAGATGTTCGGCGACGACACTCCGGACCTGACCACATGGCTCGGGCAGTGCCGCGACCTGCTGGGTCGTTATTTCACCCTGGAGGACCCGCAGCGCCTCGAGCCGGCTGAGCGGGAGGTCCACGTCGCCACGCGGCTCGGCTCAGGACTCACTCTGCACGGCTATATCGACCGCGTGGATGTCGCTCCGACCGGTGAGATGCGGATCGTGGACTACAAGACCGGCAAGTCGCCTGGCGAGCACTTCGAGGCCAAGGCGTTGTTCCAGATGAGGTTCTACGCGCTCGTCGTATGGCGCGCTCGCGGTGTGATCCCACGCATGCTGCAACTGGTCTACCTCGGCAACGGCGAGATGCTCCGCTACGAGCCCGACGAGGCGGACTTGCTTGCCACCGAGCGGAAGGTCGAGGCGCTGTGGCAGGCCATCCAA
>JACCZJ010000158.1 GCA_013696065.1 Nocardioidaceae bacterium | reverse complement strand
TCGTCCCGGCTCGGGTAGTAGCGGTAGACCGCCGAGGATGCCAGGCCCAGCTCGCGGGCAACGGAGCGAAGCGAGAGCGCGGAGGCTCCGACTTCGGCGAGCTGGCGACGGCTGGTGTCGAGGATCGCGCGGGTGAGTTCTGCCCGCCCGCGTTCCTGCGCAGTGCGCGGTTCGGACTGCGAGGTCATAGCGGCGATTCTCGCACAGATTGTGAGCAGTGCTCTTGACAATGGACAGTGATATGTGAACACTAGTCACGAACGAGAGCACCGCTCTCGACAGAACCAGGAAGAATTCACTGATGAGCATTCACGTCATTGTCGGTAAAGGTCCGATCGGCACCGCCACCGCACGCCGGCTTCTGGACCAGGGTCACCAGGTGCGGGTGGTGAGCCGCAAAGGTGGTCCGGCTGCCGCGGGCGCAGAGTCTGTAGCCCTCAACGCCTCTGATGCAGCGGCCCTGACAGCCGCTGCCACCGGGGCGGCCGCTTTGTATAATTGCGCCAACCCGGCATACGACAAGTGGGAAACCGATTGGCCGCCACTCGCCGCTGCGCTGTTCGACACTGCAGAGAGAACAGGTGCGGTGCTCGCCACCGTGGGCAACCTTTATGGCTACGGACCGGTGACCGCTCCCATGACGGACTCGACTCCGCTCGCCGCGGTCGGACGCAAAGGCAAGGTTCGCAACAAGATGTGGGCCGACGCCCTTGCTCGTCACCGAGCCGGACGCGTGCGGGTCACCGAGGTTCGTGGCTCCGATTACGTCGGCCCCGGTGTCACCGACCAGGGGCACCTTGGCGAGCGCGCGGTCCCCCTCCTGCTGCGCGGCAAGACCGTCCGGGTGCTCGGCAACCCAGACGTCCCGCACAGTTGGACAGCTGTGGACGATGTCGCCTTGGCTCTCGTGACCGCCGCGCGGGAGCCGCAGGCATGGGGGAGGGTGTGGCACGTCCCCACCGCACCGGCGGTCAGCTCTCGCCAGGCAATCACCATGTTGTGCGCTGCGGCGGGAGTCGCTCCAGTCAAGGTCGCGCCGATCCCTCCCTTTGCGCTACGTGCCGTCGGCGTCGTCTCGCCGATCATGCGCGAGCTGCAAGAGGTCCGCCACCAGTTCAGTCAGCCGTTCATCTTGGACTCCTCGGCTTTCACGGCACAGTTCGGCATAGCAGCCACCCCTCTGGCTGACACCCTTGCTGCCACAGTCATCTGGTGGAAGCAGCGACTTGCTCAGGATGCAGCTGCCTGACGGCCCAGTCAGGCAGACTGGCCAGATCATGGTGAGGCGGTCTGGAGGGCTGGCGCTGGCGGCCGCGATGCTCGCGGCGTGTACAAGCAACGACGGCTCCACCGCTCGCGCCAAGTCCTCGACGGAGGTGCTGAGCAGGTCAGTGATGCCTCGAACAGGGGGATCAGGCGAGCATTCCGACGAGGCGAGCTCGCCTGAGCCCACGGCTGGCACGCGGAAACCTCCGCCCCCAGAACCTACAGGTGGCCCCACCGATAGCACTGCAAGCACCGAAGCCCCCATTGCCGACAGCCGGCCCACCGGATGGGGACCCACGCGAGGCGAGTGGAGTGCAGCTCGAGCCGCAGTGGCAGACATGACCGTTGAGCAGCTCGCTGGCCAGGTGATCGTCGCGCGCTACAGCGGCACCGAAGCCCCGCTCGAGCTGGTCGACCAGTTCCACCTCGGCGGCGTCATCGTGATGGGCGACAACTATGAGTCGCTCGAAGCCACCGTCGAGTCCAACCGGCTCGTTCAGACCTCCGACAACCGGCCATGGCCGCTCGTTATCGGAGTCGACCAGGAGGGCGGGCTCGTCACACGCATAGGCGCACCGGTGACCCAGTTCCCGGCATACATGAGTCTCGGAGCGGCAGGAGATCTGGGTCTGGCGCGCGAGGCCGCTCGAGCCAGTGGTGAGGAGTTGCGGGCGGCGGGCTTCACGATGGTCTTCGCGCCCGTTGCGGATGTCACCGTCGGGGTGTCAGATCCCACCATTGGCAGCCGCTCCGCCGGGGGTGACGCTCGCGCGGTGGCAGCCGTGGTGCGTGCCTCGATGCTGGGCTACGTCGAGTCGGGGATCGTGCCGGTCCTCAAGCATTTCCCTGGCCACGGCTCGGTGACAGCCGACAGCCACCTGACCTTGCCTCATCAAGGCGCCGGGGTCACGGAGCTCGAGAGGCGTGACTTCCTGCCGTTCGCAGCGAGTGTCAAGGCCGGTGCGCCGGCTGTGATGATGGCCCACATCTCTGTGGACCAGGTCGCACCAGGGGTGCCGGGCGATCTGGCTCCGAGGGTGGTGGGACTGCTGACTGGTGGGCTCGGTTTCGACGGCCTCGTCGTGACCGACGCCCTGGAGATGGAGGCCGTGGTGTCCACCTACGGGGCGGGCAACGCAGTTGTCGCGGCCCTCCAGGCAGGCTCGGACCTGCTGCTGATGCCGGCCGATGTCGAGATGGCCCACACGGCCATCGTGTCCGCCGTGTCAGGGGGCTCGCTGCCTCGCACGCGACTGGAGGAGGCGGCAGCGAAGGTGGTGGCGCTGATGATGCACGTGGATGCCGCAAACGGAGTCGATGCTGGCGTCTTCGGATCTCACTCAGAGCTCTCTCGTGAGGTGTCGGCGAAGGCGCTGACCGTCATACAGGGCCGGTGTCAGGGGCCGTATGTCGAAGAGTCCGTTTCGGCAACTGGCTCTCCAGACGTGGTATCGGAGTTCAACGCCGCAGCTAAGGACCAGGGGCTTGCCGTGGGCGGCGGCACCACGGTGGCGCTGATCGGCGCGTATGGCGGCCCAGCCAACGCCGACGTCGTCGTCAGTCTCGACA
>JACCZJ010000148.1 GCA_013696065.1 Nocardioidaceae bacterium | reverse complement strand
TGGACGGGATAGGGCCCAGCGTTATCCCCTCTGTCGCCGAGATTCGCAAGAAGTTCAGCACCCGCCGCGAGGGTGCCGGCGCACTCGACCAGCTGTTGCGCCGCCTGCTCGGTTTCGACGCCAAGATGAGGCAATACCGCGATGGCGCGGTGTTCGTCCGTGGGGCCATCGACAAGGTCGGCATGGACGGCTTCAACGCCGTCTGGGCGGGCCCCGACAACCTGCCTACCAAGGCCGAGATCGCCGACCCCGCTGCATGGGTGACCCGCATCCACGCGTGAGCTGACTTCTCGATGAGCAGACTCGATCCAGCGGTTGCAGACGTACGCCGCGCAGTCCGCGTCGACCTCGTCGACCTTGGAGCTGGTACCCGGGTCGTCGTCGCCTGCTCGGGCGGGGCCGACTCGTTGGCTCTGGCTGCGGCAACGGTCTTCGAGGGCCGGAAGGCTGGCTGGGTCGTCACGGGCGCCACCGTCGACCATCGCCTGCAGAAAGGCTCCAGTGAGCTGGCCCACCAGGTGGCGAGTCAGCTGCTCGACCTCGGGTGCACACGATCGGACGTCTTGCCCGTGTCCGTCGCAGCAGACGGGTCCGGACCTGAGGCTGCCGCCCGGTCCGCGCGCTATCAGGCCCTCGAGACCCACGCTGCCCCCCTCAGGGCGACAGTGCTGCTAGGCCACACGCTCGACGACCAGGCCGAAACGGTGCTCCTCGGCCTGGCTCGCGGCAGCGGGTTGCGCTCCCTGGCGGGTATGTCGGGCCGCAGAAGCTGTTTTCGCAGGCCACTGCTCTCGGTGTCCCGGGCCACCACACGCCGCGCGTGCGCGGTGCTCGGGCTGGCGGAGTGGAGCGATCCGCACAACGAAGATCGCCGCTACACCCGGGCGCGGGTGCGCCACGACGTCTTGCCGGTGCTCGAACGTGAGCTCGGCCCCGGCGTGGCGGAGGCGCTCGCGCGCACCGCCACACTGGCAAGGCAGGACGCCGACGCACTCGACGCTCTGGCCGACGACCTGCTTCGGCAGGCCCGTGTCGTTGCTCACGAGGCAGCCGATGCTCAGCTCCTCGACGTCGACTCGTTGGCGCCCGCCTTGCCCGCGCTGCGTTGGCGGGCCATCAGGTTGGCCGCGATCGCGGCGGGGGCGCCGGGAAACGACCTGTCGGCGGCGCACATCGAGGCTGTAGACCAGCTCGTGATCAGCTGGCGTGGGCAGGGGGCGCTGGATCTGCCCGGGCAGGTGGCAGCGACCCGGCATGGCCACCTGCTGGAGTTGAAGCTTCGGAGGCAGTGAACTCACCGACGTGTCAGCACCTCGGGCCGCTGATGAGACTCCACGTCCGCTATAGCCTCCCCACCTTGTAACAAGTCGATACTGTGGCCAACGCACCCCTGCGCACTCCTCCAGCCCACCCACAACAGTGGAGACATCCGTGGACGACAAGCACGTCGAGTCAGATCTGGCCCGAGTCCTCATCACCGAGGACGAGATCCAGTCTCGGATCAGGGAGCTCGCGCGCGAGATCGAGATCGACTACGCAGGTCGCGACATCCTTGTCGTGGGAGTCCTCAAAGGTGCCGTCATGGTGATGGCCGATCTGGCGCGTTCCCTCGACCGGCATGTCGCGATGGACTGGATGGCCATCTCGTCATACGGCTCAGGTACGGCCTCGTCGGGTGTGGTGCGCATCCTCAAGGACCTCGACACCGACATCATGGGCAGGCACGTCCTCATCGCCGAGGACATCATCGACACCGGCCTCACCCTGTCGTGGCTGGTCGCCAACCTCCAGTCGCGCGGTCCAGCCTCGGTGGAGATCTGCGCGCTGCTGCGCAAACCCGGCGCGCAACAGATGGCCGTCGACGTGAGGTATGTCGGCTTCGACATACCCAACGAGTTCGTCGTCGGCTTCGGTCTCGACTACGCCGAGCGCTACCGCAACCTGCGCTCGATAGCGACACTCGCTCCCCACGTGTACACCTGACTCTCCACGAAGCGCTACACACGGTGGGCGTCTCGTCTACTCTCCGCAAGCGTTCTGGTGTGTGGCGTATCGATTTGGATTCGTAGGCGACAATGGTTGAGACAGCTGTGACTTAGTGCAAGGAGGAACGGGGCATCCGCCTCGGTTAGAGAACGTGAAGCGTTTGTTCCGCGGACCCTGGATGTGGGTCATCCTCTTTGGCATCGTGGTCTTGATCGTGCTCGATGTCGTGTCGTCCAGCGGCGACCCCAAAGAAGTAGACACCGCGACGATGATCGAGCACATCGAAGATACTCGTGACGTCAAAGAGATCACCTTCATCGACGGTGAACAGCAGATCGAGGCCACGCTCGACGACGGCAGCAAGATCGCCGCCCAGTGGCTGACTGACCAACAGCTTGACATCCTCGCCCTCGTCGAAGAGCAGGTCGCAGCGGGCGAAATAGAGGGCTCCTATGACGTCGAGGTGCCGCAGCCGAGCGTGCTGTGGAGCATCCTTGGCACGTTCTTGCCCATCATCTTGATCCTGTTCTTGTTCTTCTTCCTCATGAACAGCATGCAGGGCGGCGGTGGACGGGTCATGCAGTTCGCCAAGTCGAAGGCCAAGATCGTCAGCAAGGACACCCCCAAGACCTCATTCGCCGACGTGGCCGGGTGCGAGGAGGCGATCGAGGAACTCGGCGAGATCAAGGAGTTCCTCCAGCAGCCGGCCAAGTTCCAGGCTGTGGGAGCGAAAATCCCCAAGGGTGTTCTCCTCTACGGACCGCCCGGGACCGGCAAGACCCTGCTGGCCCGCGCCGTGGCCGGTGAGGCCAGCGTGCCGTTCTACACGATCTCGGGCTCGGACTTCGTCGAGATGTTCGTCGGTGTCGGCGCCTCACGGGTGCGCGACTTGTTCGAGCAGGCCAAGAACAACGCCCCTGCCATCGTCTTCATCGACGAAATCGACGCCGTCGGTCGCCACCGAGGCGCCGGTCTGGGCGGTGGACATGACGAGCGCGAGCAGACACTCAACCAGCTGCTCGTCGAGATGGATGGCTTCGACGTCCGCGGTGGCGTCATCTTGATCGCGGCAACCAACCGGCCCGATGTGCTCGACCCGGCACTGCTGCGACCCGGCCGCTTCGACCGCATGATCGCTGTGGCGGCGCCCAACATGGACGGGCGCCACAAGATCTTGCAGGTTCACTCACGAGGCAAGCCGATTGCGCCCGGGGTCGACTTGATGCTGGTCGCTCGCCGTACCCCGGGATTCACCGGAGCCGACCTGGCCAACGTGTTGAACGAGGCCGCCCTCTTGACGGCCCGGCTGGACAAGAAACTCATCGACACCACGATGCTCGACGAGGCGATCGACCGCGTCAGCATGGGTCCGCAACGCCACTCGCACCTGATGAGTGAGCAAGAAAAACTGATGACTGCCTACCACGAGGGCGGGCACGCCCTCGTTGCTGCGGCGTTGCCAGGCACGGACCCCGTCACCAAGATCACCATCTTGCCCCGCGGTCGGGCCCTGGGCTTCACCCAGGTGTTGCCTGAGGGCGACAAGTCGTCGGTCTCACGCAACGAGCTGCTCAACCAGCTGGCCTATGCCCTGGGCGGCCTTGCTGCCGAGCAACTCATCTTCCACGACCCCACCACCGGCTCGTCCAGTGACATCGACAAGGCGACCAAGGTCGCTCGGGCGATGGTGACGAGCTACGGCATGAGCGAGCGGATCGGTGCAGTCAAGCTGGGCGAGGACAATGGTGAGCCGTTCCTCGGCCGCGACATAGGCCACAGCCGCAACTACTCCGAAGAGGTGGCGGCCATCATCGACGAAGAGGTCAACCGGCTGCTCACCAATGCACACCAAGAGGCCTTCGACATCTTGGTTCGCAACCGTGACGTGCTCGACAGCTTGGTGACTCAGCTGCTCGAGAAGGAGACAATCGATCGAGCGGGCCTGGCCGAGCTTTTCACCCGTATTCGGATGCAGCCCGAGCGGCCGGCGTGGACCGGCTCGGACACAAGGGTGCCGTCGGCCATTCCGCCGGTCGAGGTCCCCGTGTCGCCCAACGGCCGACCTGAGCCGAAGCCAGAGATCAGCATCTCGCCAGGTGCAGAAACCGCCCAGGTTCCGCTGCCTGGCGGCTCGCCCAGTCCGCCGACTGGTCCGCCGGGCTCGCCACCTTCCGGGCCGGGGCTGGGACCACCGCTGGGCCGCCAAGACTGACATGGGCCTTGACCCGATAACCGTCCCGGATCGTGTTGCCGGCGATTTTGACCACGCACGCGTCGAGGCGGCGGTACGTGAGCTGCTCTGGGCGATCGGAGAGGACCCCACCCGCGAAGGGCTGCTCGATACTCCCGCGCGGGTTGGGCGCGCGTATGCGGAGATGTTCGTCGGTCTGCGGATGCACCCCGAAGATGTGCTCACCACAACCTTCGACATCGGCCACGACGAGCTTGTGCTCGTCAAGGACATCGAAGTCTGGTCCACGTGTGAGCATCACCTGGTGCCCTTCCACGGCGTCGCGCACGTCGGCTACATCCCCAACGCCGAAGGGCGCATCACTGGTCTGTCGAAGCTAGCTCGGCTGGTCGACCTCTACGCTCGGCGCCCCCAGGTGCAGGAGCGGCTGACCACCCAGGTGGCCGACTCGCTGATGCGAATCCTCGAGCCCCGAGGCGTCATCGTGGTCTTCGAGTGCGAGCATCTCTGCATGACGATGCGGGGCGTGCGCAAGCCGGGGTCCAAGACAGTGACAAGCGCTGTGCGCGGTCAGCTCCGTGACCCCGCCACCAGAGCCGAGGCGATGAGCCTCATCCTTGGCTGATCGGTGGAGGGACTTCCACAACCCGGCCGCTGCCTCGTCATGGGCATCGTCAATGTCACCCCCGACTCCTTCTCCGACGGTGGAGCGTGGTTGTCACCCGAGGCGGCCATCAGCCACGGTATGGCGCTGCACCGCGACGGGGCGGACCTCGTCGATGTGGGCGGGGAGTCGACTCGACCTGGCGCCCAGCGACCCAGC
>JACCZJ010000105.1 GCA_013696065.1 Nocardioidaceae bacterium | reverse complement strand
AGCATCCCGACAGGGTCGCGCTCACACCGGCCAAGCAGCTCTGGGGTTTCAGCAAGCAGGTTGACGACGGATTCGATGTCGTGGAGACTGGCTTGGCCGCCGTTTTCAAGGGCGCGTCGACAGAGTTCCCGGTTGGTAATAGCGGGTCGACCGATGAACGGATCGACGAGTACTTGTCGGACGACTACGTCTTGCCTGGCGGCTGCGGTGTTCCTCGCAGCCAGCAAGCGGAGATCACCATCGATGGGCAGTCGGGCAGGATCTCGGAGTGTCCGAACCAGGTCGAGGCAACCGTCGTCGCCGGCGGGCGGCTCTATCTCTTCACCCTGGCGCACGACCGCAGTGACGCCGGAGCCGTCTTCGACGCCTTCGTCGCCACGATCGACCTGCGCCCGGAGACTGCGGTCAACTTCCCGGGCCTGACGACGACCTTCGTCTCGCCGACCAACGGCTTCTCCTTCAAGTATCACGACAGGGGGGGGCTCGCACCGGCCACGGATCTCTGGGATCCCGGCAACGAGCAGCCCGGCGACAACGACAACCAGGCCGACAACGACAACCAGGCCGACAACGGATTCGATGTCGTGGAGACCGGCTTGGGCGCCGTGTTCATGGCCGCGTCGACAGAGATCCCGGAGGGGGTCTCGATCAATCAATGGGTCGACGAATACGTCTCGCCTGGCGGCTGCGGTGCGCCTCGCAGCCAACAGGCAGAGATCACCATCGATGGGGAGTCGGGCAGGATCTCGGAGTGTGCGAACCGGATCGAGGCAACCGTCGTCGCCGGCGGGCGCCTCTATCAATTCACCCTGTTGCACTCCCGCGGTGACGCCCGGGCATTCTTCGACGCCTTCATCGCCACGATCGACCTGCGTCCGGAGGCCGCAGCGGTGCCCTAAACGTACCCGGCGTCAGGTTGTTGACAGTCGGCTGATGGGTGGGTGGCCTGCGAGGACAGAGTGTCGGCGTCGGTGGTTGTAGTCGTCGAGGAAGTGTGGCAGAGCGGCTCGACGTTCGTCGTTGCTGCTGAAGACCTGCCGGGAGGCCCATTCCGTTTGCAGGGTGCGGTTGAAGCGTTCAACTTTGCCGTTCTGCCAAGGACAGTGGGGGCGGATGAACTTGTGGGTGATGCCGTGGCCGGTGAGCAGGTCGCGTAGGGCGTTGCTGTGGCGGTATGACCAGGCGTTGTCGGTCATCAACCGTTCGATGGTGACGCCATGAGCGTTGAAGAACTCGATCGCCCGACCGAAAAAGGCAACGACCGTGGGGGCGCGTTCGTCGTCGCAGATCACGGAGTAGGCGAGGCGGGAGTGGTCATCGACCACCGAGTGCACGTAGTCGTAGCCGACCCCACCCGTGCGGTCTTTGATCGGTGAGGTGGCGGCGCGGCCGTGAGTTCGCCAGCCGCCCCCATCGGGGATGCGGCCAATCTTCTTGACGTCCATGTGGACCAGCTCGCCGGGCCGGTCGCGTTCGTAGCGCACAGCTGTCGACTTCGACGACCGGATGATCTCGCCGGTCATCGGGTCCAGCGTGCACAACCGGGGCATGTCGTGACGGCGCAGCACCCGGCTGACCGTGCGGGGCGCGACGCCGAGTTCGGGACCGAGCCAGTCCTGGCCTCGGCGGTGGCGTTGACGGGCCTGGCAGATCAGCTCCTCCACGTCGGCGCTGGTGCGGGTGGGCATCGTGTGCGGTCGAGAGGACCGGTCGACCAGGCCGGCGTCGCCGTCGGCATCGAAGCGAGCCAGCCACCGATGAGCGCACTGGCGTGAGATACCCATTGCTTTGGCGACATGCGCCACGGGCATGTGCTGGCGGCGAACCCGATCAACGAGCAGTCGGCGGCCATGCACGGTCAGACGAGCGTTACGGTGGGACACGAAGACCTCCTGGTTGTGAAGCGGCAAACTCCACATTGCCCGGAGGTCTTCACGCGTGCAGGGATCTGTCACCAACGTCCCGGCCGGGTACACCTAGTGCGCGCTACCCAGCCCTACCACCGAAGGCCTCTGCCGCGGCACGCTCGTGGGCCGCGAGGATGACGTCCAACTGCGCCGTCGCGCGATCCCCGAGCGTCGTGAGCTCGCGGCGCGGAATCGTGGTTTCGATGTCGCTGACGCTGGAGAGCGCTCGCCACAGGTTCCGCTTCGTCGTGACGCCGGCGGCGAGCCCCTCCAGTTCGACGACGCGACTCGACGGCGAATACCGAGTGAGGTGACCGTTGCTCTTGATTCGCCCCACGAATTCGGCCAGCCTGCCCAGCGCCGCTTTGAGCTTGCTGGGCGTGATCTCGAGTCGATCCATCACCGAAATGAGCGAGAGCCGGTCCTCGGCGATTTCCTGCTCGATGTCGCTCAGAACCCGTTCGTACTCGTTCCCGCGATTCGCTTCACGACAACGTCTGACCAACGCGAGCCCGGCGC
>JACCZJ010000072.1 GCA_013696065.1 Nocardioidaceae bacterium | reverse complement strand
GCACCCGAGGCCAAGGAGTGGCGGTCCACGACGGCAGCGGCAGGGTGCGGCTCCGTTTTTCGCCCGCTGACCGCGACGTCAAAGTGCCGCCCGGGGTGAGCGTCTTCGACGCAGCCAGCTGGAACGGCATCGCGATCGACTCGACCTGCGGCGGCCACGGCACGTGCAAGAAGTGCAAGGTCAAGATCGTCGAAGGGACGGTCCCGGTGTCGCGGCTCGACCAGCGTTCCTTCACGGGCGACCAGCTCAAAAGCGGCTGGCGACTGGCTTGTCTGGCTCAGGCCACGTCCGACCTGGACATCGATGTCCCGCCGATGACGACCCGGCCGAAGGCCGCCACCGTGGGCGTGGGTCGGCAGGTCATCTTGCGGCCCGCCATCCAGAAGCGATATGTCGAGCTGGTCGAACCGACGCTGTCGGACCAGTTGCCTGATCTGGCGAGGTTGCTGGCGGCGATCGACGACCTCGAGTTGCGCGTCGACATCCACGCGTTGCGTCGGCTGCCTGCGGTGTCACGCCAGTCCGACTTCAAGTTCACTGCCGTGATCGTCGACAACGTGCTCATCGACGTCGAGCAGGGTGACACCACTGCCCGACGGTATGCCATCGCTTTCGACCTCGGCACGACGACGGTGGTGGCGACGTTGCTGGACACGTCGACGGGCACACCCGCCGCGGTGTCGTCCATGCTCAACAAGCAACAGCCGTTCGGCGCCGATGTCATCACGCGGATCAGCGCCACCATGATGGACGCAGGCGCCCTCGACAGGTTGCGCGGACTCGCCCACGCCACGCTCGACGAGCTGGCCGGCGATGTGTGCAAGCAGGCCGACGTTGACCCGGCGGAGATCTACGAGGTGGCCGTTGCAGGCAACGCCACCATGGTTGCGCTCGCGCTCGGCATCGATCCCGAGCCGCTGGGCGTCGCCCCCTTCATCATGTCCACAGCGACTTTGCCCGAGTTGCTCGCCAGCGACCTCGGCGTGCACGTGCATCCGTGTGCGCGGGCCGTGATCCTGCCCGCGCTCGGTGCGTATGTCGGCGGTGACATCGTCGCGGGGATGCTCGCCTCGGGGATGGACCGCGACAAGCGGTTGCGCCTGTTCATCGACGTCGGCACCAACTGCGAGATCGTGCTCGGCGATGGCGAGCGGATCGTGTCCACCGCGGCGCCGGCCGGGCCAGCGTTCGAGGGTGGTGCGATCCGTTGTGGCATGCGCGCAGCCGACGGCGCCATCGAAGTCGTCAAGATCGGCGACGACGACGTGACCTGTCAGGTGATCGGAGATGTTCCTGCCGACGGGCTCTGCGGATCTGGACTGGTGGACGCGGTGTCGGAGCTGGTGCGGGTCGGTCTGCTCGACGAGAGCGGCCGCTTTATCTCCGAGGAGGCCGCGGCCGAGACAATGCCTGGCGTAGCCGACCGGCTGGGCGCTCTCGACGGTGGGGAGCGCGTCTTCGCCTTGGTGTGGCGTGAGGGCAAGGAGCTGGCCGACTCTGTCTATATCTCCCAGCGCGATGTGCGCGAGCTTCAGTTCGCCAAGGCGGCGATCTCGACGGGCTGGAGTCTGCTGCTCGAGGAGCTGGGCGTCGAAGCAGCTGACGTGCAGCAGGTGCTGCTCGCGGGGTCGTTCGGTTCCTACCTCTCCCCCGCGAGCGCGGTTCGGATCGGCCTGGTGCCGAAGTTGCCGGTGATGCGCATCGTGAGCGCCGGCAACGTGGCCGGTGAGGGCGCCAAGATGGTGCTGCTGAGCGTGCAGGAGCGCCACGGCGCCCAGACTCTGCTCGAGGAGGTGAAGTATGTCGAGCTCTCTGACCGACCCGAGTTCAACGACCGGTTCGTCGACCAGCTCGCCTTCCCGCGCTGAGCTTCGGTGGCCCACGAGGGAGGTGGCGCTGATCGCTTGTGGCGCGATCGCGCAGCCGTGCGCGCGAATCGTCGAATCACGGGGGTGGTCGGTCGACGTACATCCGTTGCCGCCGCTGCTGCACAACCGACCTGACCTGATCGCGGTCGAGGTGGAGGCGTTGGCGCTCGAGCTGCGCTCTCGTTATCCCCGCGTGGGGGTGGCGTATGCCGACTGCGGCACCTATGGCGCGCTGGACTCGGTGTGTGCCCGGCTCGGACTGCCTCGACTGGCGGGGTTGCACTGCTATGACGTCTTCGCCGGCCCAGAGCGACTCGCGCAGTTCTTCGCAGACCAGCCAGGAACTTATGTGCTGACCGACTTTCTGGTCCGGTCCTTCGCCCGGACCGTGGTGGCAGAGTTGGGCCTGGACCGCTATCCCGAGTTGCGTGACACCTATTTCGGCAACTACACGCGGGTGGTGTGGCTGGCGCAGGAGCCGGACGCCGAGTTGACCTACCAAGCCGACAAAGCAGCCGCCCTGCTGGGACTCCCCCTCACGACCATCGACGTCGGGACCACGGGCCTCGAGCGCGAGCTTGCCGCTCTGGTCATGCAAGCAGGAGTCACGGTCGACTGAGCAGGTCTTGGCGCCAGGCTTCGGTTTCGGCGACCTGGTTGAACGTGAAAAGGTGCAAGCCGTCCACCTTCAACGCCGGGTCACCGAGATAGCCGGCCGACTTCTGCAAAAACTTTTCCGGGCTGTAGCCGCCAGGAGCTGCAATCCGCGCAAAGGCTCCGACGTGCGACTTGAGGAACTTGGCGGACTGCCCGACCCCGATCTTGGTCGACATGGCCAGCAGCTTGGCGCGCTCTACCGGACCGGGCAGCCCGATCAACACCGGCAACTCGATGCCGCGCTTGCGCATCCGGAGCAACCAGACCCGGATGGCGTCGGGGTCGAAACACAGGTTGCTCACGACGTATGTCGCATGGGCTCGCTTATCCCACATCGACTGGATCGTGATGTCGTCCTCGATCGAGGGATGGCTTTCGGGATAGCCCGTGATCCCGACGTGCTCGAAGGGGCGGCCCAACTCTGTCAGGTGCTGCAGCATGGCGAGCGACCCGCCGTACTCTCCGGCCGGCGGATCGGCGTCACCTGCGGGGCAGAAGACGTTGTCGATACCTCCGGCGGTCAACCTGGCCACGATCTCGCTCAGCTCGCCCTTGCCGGAAATCATCCGCGCAGCCAGGTGCGGCACCACCTGATATCCATGGCCCGCGAACCGCTCGGCCATGGCGAGGGTCGACTCGATGCCTTTGGCGGGGCTGGCGGTGACGGTCAGCGTTACCGACGTCGGGACCGACTCCAGGACTGCCGCCTCGATCTTTGCGGTGGGCAAGACCTCGTAGCGCGCCGACGCGAGAGCGGCCTTGATCGCCGAGTCGCTCCGGCTGCTGTTGCGCATTGCTCAACTCATTTCTTATTACGCACCGAGTCGGCATCACTGTATTGCTTCAGCGCGCAGAGGGGAAGAGAGCGACGGCGCCGGAAGTTGCGCACCAGGAAGGGTGGAGGAGGCAGCGATCAGCTGCGGGTCGGTATGACAAAAGCAAGAGCCACCAAGCCGCCACAGCACACGGCCATGGTGATCAGGTCGACGAAGCGGCGCCTGATCCGCAACATCCCGGCCAGGTCGTCGGGCAACACAGCTCGGGCGATGAACGCCAGGGCAAAGCTCGAGCCCATCACCACGACGCCGGTGCGCCAGGTCCCGAGCCCGACCAACACGATGCCAGCGAGCATCATGGCGAGGACGAGGAAGTAGACAACCCCGCCTGGTGTGGAGGGCTTCTTGAGCCAGCTCACCGGTAGCCAGCAGCCTTTTCGGCAGCTTCGACAACGTTGGTGAGCAGCAGAGCACGGGTCATCGGACCGACCCCGCCGGGCATGGGGGCGAGATACCCGGCGACTTGGTGGACGTCGGGTGAGACGTCGCCGCTGATGCCCCCGTCGCTGCGAGACACGCCGACGTCGAGGACAGCTGCGCCTGGCTTGACCATGTCGGCGGTGATCAGGCCGGCAACGCCGGCGGCCGCCACCACGATGTCTGCTCGGCGCACATGCGACGCCAGGTCACGTGTGCCGGTGTGGCACAACGTCACGGTTGCGTTCTCGCTGCGGCGGGTCAGCACCAGGCCCAACGGGCGCCCCACCGTGACGCCGCGCCCGACCACGCACACCTCGGCCCCGTCGAGCTTGACGTCATACGCGCGGAGCAGCTCGACGATTCCTCGCGGTGTGCAGGGGAGGGG
>JACCZJ010000498.1 GCA_013696065.1 Nocardioidaceae bacterium | reverse complement strand
CCTCCTCGAACCGAGGCCGAGCTCCGGACCCAGCTGGCTGACTACCGCCCAGAGCTCAAGGGCACCTCGGAGGCGAGGGCGGCGTCGCGGTTCATGCTCCTCAACCCGCCGATTCCGTGGATTCTGCGACCCGTGTACGGCGTCTTGGGCGCGGCCGCCGTCGGCCTGATGCCCCGTTGGACCCGCTGGCCACTTCGCCTGCCCTACCTTCCGGTGACTGAAGCAGTCGCGGTGCGCGCCGGCGGGGAGGCCTTGACCCGGACCATCCGATGGGTGATCGCGCCGTCCATCGAGCCGACCCTGGCGCCAGCAGCGTCCGCCACCTCGGCCTAGCTAGCCCCCTGCTTCGTTGAGAGGTCACTAACCTTCCGGCCAAGACACCGACGGGCGCGATACGCGTGCCGTCAGACGTCGAGCAGGGCGTCGACGAAGGCTTCGGCTTCGAACGGCGCGAGGTCGTCTGCTCCCTCTCCGAGGCCCACAAGCTTGACCGGGACGCCGAGCTCACGTTGAACGGCGATGACGATCCCGCCTTTGGCAGTGCCGTCGAGCTTGGTCAAGACGATGCCGGTCACGTCCACGACGTCGGCGAAGATGCGCGCCTGGGTGAGCCCGTTCTGCCCGGTGGTGGCATCGATGACCAGCAGGACCTCGTCCACGGCCGCTTGCTTCTCGACGACCCTCTTGAGCTTGCCCAGCTCATCCATGAGCCCCGTTTTGGTGTGCAAACGCCCTGCGGTGTCGATCAGGACGGTGTCGACCTCTTGCTCGACGCCTGCCTTGGCAGTCTCGAAGGCAACGCTCGCAGGGTCGGCGCCCTCAGCTCCGCGGACAGTCGGTACGCCGACCCGCTCCCCCCAGGTCTGTAGCTGATCGGCTGCAGCTGCCCGGAACGTGTCGGCCGCTCCGAGTAATACGTCTTTGTCCTGGGCTACGAGCAACCGGGCGATCTTGCCGACGGTGGTGGTCTTGCCGACTCCGTTGACACCGACCACCATGACCACGCCTGGCTTCACCCCGACCCGGTCGGCGTGCAAGGTCCGGTCGAGGGAGGGGTCGACGAGTTTGATGAGCTCCTCGCGGAGCAGTGCGTGGGTTGCCTCCCCGGATGGCGACTCGGCGCGGACCCGGGCCTTGAGCCTCTCGACCAACTCCTGCGTTGGCGCAACACCCATGTCCGCGGCCAGCAACGTGTCCTCGATCTCCTCCCACGTCTGGTCGTCGAGACGATCCCTGGAAAGCAACAACAAGAGCCCGCGACCCAGCGTCGATTGGGAGCGCGCGAGACGCGCCCGCAGCCGGTGCAAGCGGCCAGCCACCGGGTCTGGGGTTTCGACCGGAGGCAGCAGGGCGGTGTCGGCGCCGGACACAACCTCGTCAGGAAGGACGACGTCGTCGATCACTCGGGTGGCGGTGTCTCGCGGCATCTCCGCGTCGTCCCCGACGAGCGGTTCAGACGGCAGGACAGCCTGATCGCGCCCGCGGTCGATCTCTGGCGGCGTACGCCGCGTCCTCGAGGTGACGAGACCGACGAGCAGTGCCAGGCCGGCGACGGCGATGGCGATGGCTATATAGACGTACTCAGACACAGTGCGAATCCTCGCAGATCAGGGGCAGCGCCCGGCGGCCGTGGGGTGAAGCGGTGAGCTCGGTCTCGACGGTCGAAGCGATCAGCGCGCGGGTCAGCCCATGTCGACGCGGGGCGCCGCAGAAATCTGACCGTGGCCGCTGCGGCGCTTGCCGCCAAGTGAACCGGACTAGGCAGGCTGCGCCTCGCGCAGACGTTGACTGATAACGGCGGAGACCCCATCGCCTCGCATCGAGACGCCGTAGAGCGCGTCGGCGACCTCCATCGTGCGCTTCTGGTGGGTGATCACGAGCAGTTGCGAGGTGTCTCGCAGCTCCTCGTATATCTCGAGCAGCCGGCCGAGGTTGGTGTCGTCGAGTGCGGCCTCGACCTCGTCGAGGATGTAGAACGGTGAGGGGCGCGCCTTGAACAGCGCCACCAAGAAGGCGACGGCGACGAGGGAGCGTTCGCCGCCCGAGAGCAAGGAGAGACGCTTGACCTTTTTGCCCGGCGGCCGAGCCTCCACTTCGATGCCGGTCGCGAGCATGTCGGTGGGTTCGGTCAGCACCAGCCTGCCCTCCCCGCCCGGGAAGAGACGTCCGAAAACGTGCTCGAACTCCCGAGCCACGTCGCCATAGGCCTCAGTGAATACCTGCTCGACCCGTTGATCGACTTCCTTGACGATGTCGAGCAGGTCGCGGCGCGTCTTGCGCAGATCTTCGAGCTGCTCGGAGAGGAAGGCGTGCCGCTCCTCCAGCGCTGAGAACTCCTCGAGAGCCAGGGGGTTGATGCGACCGAGCTCTGCGAGTGCACGCTCGGCAGAGCGAAGCCGCTTCTGCTGCTCGTCGCGCCGGTAGGGCGTGGGATCAGGCTCGCTGTCACGCTCCTCACCCGCAAGCGCTGGGGTAGGCGGGACGAGTTGGTCGGGCCCGTAGTCGTCGACCAGTGCCTCCAGGTCGAGGCCCAGCTCCGCGAGGCTGCGTTGTTCAAGCTGTTCGATGCGGATGCGTTGCTCGGCGCGGATCATCTCGTCGCGGTGCACCGTGTCGGTGAGCGACGCGAGCTGACTTTCGAGCTCGCGGACCTGCTGCCGCGTCGTGGTGAAGTGGTGTTCGCGCTCGGATCGGGCCGACTCGATAGTCGTACGTCGGCTCAGCGCCTCGGTGATCGATCGCTCCAGCCTGACCAGCACATGCTGAGCACCCTTGTTGACGGCGGTGGCGGCCTGCGCTTCTCGAATTCGGCGCTCTCGTCGCAACAGCGCTCGAGCCCGCACCTCGCGCTGCTGATCAGCTGCGCGAGTGAGTGAATCGGCGCGCCCGTGCAGCGCCCGGGCTCGTTCCTCCGCCGTACGCAACGCCAATCGGGAGTCCGTCTCCGACTGCCTCATAGAGGTGGCCGCCTGCGCGAGCCGGTCACGCTCTGCTTTGTCTGGTTCAACGTCGGCGTCCCCCACATCGTGAGCGGCGGCGAGTCGTCGTTCGAGCTCTGCCACCGCCAGTGCGTCCTTGTCACGGACCGCTTCGGCGGAGGCGATTGCCTCGTCGATGCGACTCGCCTCGGCTCGCGCAGACCGGGTGATCGAGCCGAACTGGCCGAGCTCCTCGGCCACGGCAGCCATCGTGGCATCCGACTCGTGCAACTTGGCCAGCGCGACATCGACGCGTCCCTGGGTCTCGACGCGTTCGGCCTCGAGCCGGCTCAGCTCGAACCTTAGGCGTTCTGCACTCGTGGTCGCGTCCTGCAGAGCCGATGCCGCCTCGTCGACGGCCGCTTGCACCTCGATCAGGCTCGGCTGCGACGTCGAGCCGCCCGCGGCGAAGTGCGCACCCAGGAGATCACCGTCACGCGTTACCGCCACCATGTCAGGCACCCTGGCCACGAGCGTGCGAGCCGCATCGAGGTCGGCAACCACTGCCGTCTTGTAGAGCAGTCGCTCGAGCGCGGCGGTGAGGGCGGGCGTCGCCTCGACCACATCGATCGCGTATGTCGCGGGAGCCTCCAACGCTGGCCAGTCTCGCGGGCCGGACTCTGCGCCGCCAAGCAACAGCCCGGCTCGACCTAACTCTGAATTCTTGAGGTGCCCGATCGCGTCGACGGCAGCTTGGACGCCATCGACGGCCACGGCGTCAGCAGCCGAACCGAGCGCCACCGCCACTGCTGCCTCGTAGCCGGGCCGGACCGACAACAAGGCCGCGACGGAGCCGAGTAAGCCGGCCACGGGCTCACTGGCCGCCAGCAGCGCGCCGGCGCCGTCCCGGGGCGATAGACCCAGCTCGAGAGCCTCCTTGCGGGCGACCAGCGCAGCGCGATCCCGTTCTGCCGATTGGGTCTCGTCTCGCAGCTTGGCGAGGCGGTCCTCGATGTCCGCCAGCAACGAGGAGGCTCCCTCATGCTCGGCGTCCAGTCCCAGCTCGCCCGCATCAAGCCCGGCGACACGGGTCTCGAGAGCCGTGAAGTCGCGCTGAGCCCTCTCGGCTCGAGCCATCGCCTCGACGCGAGCCGCACGCAGTCGACCGATCTCGTCGTCGGCGGCGGCGGCCCGGCTCTTGGCGGAGCCGACCTGCCCCCCCAGCCGAGCGAGACCCTCGCGATGATCGGCTGCCGCCCTCAAGAGTCCGGCGAGGCACTGCTCCTCCATCGCATACGCCGCCTCGGCCTGCTGCCGGGACTCGATCGCTTGTCGCAGGCGCATCTGCAGGCCAGCCACATCAGCCTGGATCTCCTGCTCTTGAGCCTGCACCCGACCGGCTTCGCGTTCCAGCTCTTCGGGGTCACGGCCGAGCTGCTCGTGGGGGACTTCTTCGGAGACGCTGCGGATGCGCTCGGTGGCCAAGCTCGACATACCGCGGAAGCGCTCACGCAGTGCAGACAGCGTGAACCCGGTCTCCTGCGCACGTGCCAGCAGGGGTGCGTCCGACCGCAGCGCATCCTCGAGTGCGGCCTCTCGGGCACGGGCGTCGTCGAGCGCGGATTCGACCCGACTCCGCCTTGCCTTGAGCGCTTCCTCGTCTGCGAGCTCTTGCTGCATCGAAGATCGCATGCTGACCGCGTCGTCGGCCAACAGCCGAGCACGCGAGTCTCGCACCTCCATCTGCACGACCGACGCGCGCCGAGCGATTTCGGCCTGGCGACCGAGCGGCTTGAGCTGCCGCCTGATCTCGCTGAGGAGATCACCGAGGCGGACGAGATTGCCCTCGGTAGCGTCTAGCTTGCGGACGGCCTTTTCTTTGCGCTTGCGGTGCTTGAGGACGCCGGCGGCCTCCTCGACGAATCCCCGGCGCTCCTCAGGGGACGCGCGCAAGATGGCGTCGAGCTGGCCCTGGCCGACGATCACATGCATCTCTCGGCCGATGCCCGAGTCGCTCAGCAGCTCCTGCACGTCGAGAAGTCGGCAGTTGTGTCCGTTGATCGCATAGTCGGAACCGCCGTTGCGAAACATCGTCCGCGAGATCGTGACCTCGGCGTAGTCGATCGGCAGCGCCCCGTCGGCGTTGTCGATACTCAGCAGCACCTCGGCGCGCCCGAGTGGAGGGCGACCAGAGGTGCCAGCGAAGATGACATCCTCCATCTTGCCGCCACGCAAGGACTTTGCGCCCTGTTCCCCCATCACCCAGGCGAGTGCGTCGACCACGTTGGACTTGCCAGAGCCGTTGGGCCCGACAACGCACGTGATGCCTTGCTCGAACTGCAGGGTCGTCGACGAGGCGAACGACTTGAATCCACGCAGCGTCAAACTCTTCAGATGCAACGCCGAGCTCCTTTGGCGGCGCTGAGCGCCGTGGCCGGTCAGGGGGAAGATCAACCCGAACGATACTGGCGCCCAGCGACAGAATCCGGCCCCCACGCCGGGTCGCGGGAGGGTCAGATCGCGGCGCGCTTCACTTATGTGACGGGGTGTGGAGCCTCGCTGGCACTTGTCAGCAACTGGGGCTGCTATGGCGTCCTCAGATACAGACAAGTCCACGAGGCGCGCGGGAATCCGGCAGATACGCGGGACTCGGTTTTGCTGTCAGGCGGGTGCGGGTGCTCGGTCGTCGAGGTGGTCGGGGACCAGCAACGGCTCGATGTCATGTACCCGAGATGCGAGCTCGTCGTGGTGCAGGCGAGATACGAGTTCGTCGTTGTCCGATTGCAGTCTCTTCACGAGGCTTTGCAGGTCAGCCACCCGCCGCCGCAACCTTTGATTCTCGTCGAGCAGCCGTGGATCACTGGCAACGTATCCAAGGAGTGCCTTGGCCATGGGGAGTCCTCCGGGAACAGGTGATGGTGGAGCAGTGCAACAGAGTCGTCGAACCCGTCTGGTGGGCGCGTCGCGAGCCGGAAGTTCGGCGAGGGCGTGCGCTGCTGCTCCCTTTAGGGTCGCACCCGATCGCTCGCCGGTCAACCCGACCTAGCGCCGCAGGCACAATGAAGGATGTGTCATCGCCAAGACGTGCACCTCGTCCTCTCCAGATAGAGTCATGCCAGTCGATTTGCGTCTGGTCGCCAACGCAAGAGAACTGGGGCGACGACACCGCCAGCGGTCCACCGCTACGGGTCTTCAGCTGTTCGGGTTGCGGGTCTGAGTGGGTGCGGACCGAGCCCTGGACTCCGATCGACGCCCACGGGGTCGTGCCGGTCGAGGTGCAGAGCGAACGTGCTCGCGCCACCAGATGACCCTCACCAGCGCGCTCGCCGCGGTTGCGGTTGGCAGCGCGGGCATGAGTAGGAGGATCTGTTCATGAACGGGTCGCGCCGGATTGGCGTACCACAGCGAGGGCACGGCTTGTCTGCTTGGCCGTATGCCGACAAGGACCGGTCGAAATAGCCGGACTCGCCATTGACGTTGACGTAGAGCGCATCGAAGGACGTGCCGCCCGCGTCGAGTGCGGCGAGCATCACGGCCCGCACCTCGGCGAGCAGGCGATCCACCTCCCGGCGGCGAAGGGTCTCGGTCGGCCGGGCGTAATGCAGGCGGGCGGCCCACAGGGCCTCGTCGGCATAGATGTTCCCGACTCCGGAAATGAGCGTCTGATCGAGTAAGGCGCGTTTGATTCCGGTATGCCGTCCGCGCACCGCGCCGAAGAAACGCGCCTCGTCGAAAAGCTCGTCCAGCGGGTCTCGCGCGATATGTGCGATCTCGAGTGGCAGTTCAGCGCCGCCTCTGGCGAGCAACAGTCCCCCGAACATCCGCTGGTCGACGAAGCGGAGCTCCCGGCCTCCCGACAGCTCCAGCTGGACCCGGAGGTGTCGTGGGGGGCCGGCGTCGGAAGGCTGGACCAACAACTGGCCGCTCATGCCCAGGTGACCGAGCACCGCGTCGCCTGAGGCAAGCGCCAGCCAGAGGTATTTGCCCCGACGCCGGGCCGCGACGACCCGCTCACCGGACAACTGGTCCTCGAAGTCGGCGACACCAGCAAGATGCCGCCGCACAGAGCGGGGATGCAGGACGCGAACCCGTTCGATGTCGCTGTCGACGACGAACCGTTCGAGCCCTCGCCGGACCACCTCGACCTCAGGCAACTCAGGCACGTCGCGGTCAGTCTCCTAGCGGTTCCCGATCAGGGGCGGGTAGCGGTTCCCGATCAAGGACGGCTGCGGCTAGGGACCCGTCGATCGCATCCTCGGTGAGACTGGATGTGGCGAGGGTCGGCGAGCGCGCCGGGAACGTGTCACCCTCGCGCGCGGTCAACCCCAGCGGATGCGCATCCCGGATGGTCCGCCATGCCGTTTCGGCGGCTTGTTGCTCGGCGAGCTTCTTTGAGCGGCCGGTCCCGTGGCCATAGATCTCAAAGCCGACCCGCACCCGGGCCACAAACGTTTTTTCGTGGTCGGGTCCACTGTCTTCGATGAGGTATTCAGGCACTCCGAGGGCAAGATCAGCCGACAGCTCCTGCAGGCTGGTCTTCCAGTCGAGGCCAGCCCCGAGGTCTGCGACCGCGGCCATGAGGGGGTCAAAAAGCAGGTGTACGACGCCTGAGGCGGCCTGGAAGCCCTGGTCGATGTAGACGGCGCCGATCAGAGCTTCGACTCCGTCGGAAAGAATCGAGGCCTTGTCTCGCCCACCCGACGACTCCTCACCCCGGCCGAGCCTGATCTGCTCTCCGAGTCCGATGGTCCGCCCCACGTCGGCCAAGGCCCGCGCATTCACCACGGCCGCCCTTAGCTTGGCGAGCCGACCCTCCGACAGATCGGGGTGCGAGAGGTACAACGCCTCGGTGACGACGACGCCGAGCACGGAATCTCCCAGAAACTCCAGCCGCTCATTGGTCGGGAGCCCCCCATTCTCGTAGGCGTACGAACGATGGGTTAGCGCCAGCTCGAGCAGATGCGGGTCGAGGTCCGAGACGCCGAGGTGCGCACAGAGTTCACTTCGAGATGAGCTCGGCACCTGGGCGTCCACGCAGCTGTCAGTGGACTTGGCGACGATCCGCCCGAGCGCCGTACTGCCCGCATTCGGGACATGCACGGTGCGGCAGATGCTTAGAGCGGCAGGCGGGGTTGGCGCACGTCACAAGGGAGGGAGCCACAGCCTTCCACTGGGAACGGCGGTGACGCGTATTGCTGCGCGACATCTTCCGCTTCGGAACAGCCACAATCTACTCCTCGTCTGCGCTGGCCCCATGGCCAGCTGATCTCGTCTGCTCGTCGCCAGCACTGGGGCCGGAGACGTCTGTCTTGACTGCCAAGAGCGCCGCCCATCGCGGGTCGACACTCTCTTCGTGCGCGTGCCCTGGAGAGTCACTGAGGCGCACCCCGCATTCGAGGCACAAGCCCTGACAGTCCGGCTCGCATACTGGTTGAAACGGCAGCGCGAGGACCACCGCGTCGCGCAACACTGGCTCGAGGTCGATCAGCTCACCCTCCAGCCGACCGGCTTCGTCAGGTTCTGCATCACTCTCGGGGTAGACGTACAGCTCTTGAAACGTCACCTCGAGCGAGTCCTCGATCGGGTCAAGGCAGCGCGCACATTCGCCTTTCAGCGAAGTCCGAGCGCTGCCCGTGGCGAGTACGCCCTCCATCACCGCTTCCAGCCGCATATCGATAGGGACGGGTGATCCTTCGGGGACACCCATCAGTTCGATCTTGAGGTCTGCGGGCGCGGGCACCGAAAACTCGAGGGTCAGCATCGAGCCGGGACGTCGGCCGAGCTCATGGGTGTTGACCACAAGCGGCGAACGCGAGTCGAGACGCATCGCAAACAATTCTTCCGATAGACCAGTGCACAACAAACCACTGCCTCCGGTGAGGAGGCAGCCCCTAAGACTATCTCCTGGCGTCCGGCTCCCTCAAATCAAGACGGCCCGGACAGCCGCCGCGCCAGACGATCGAGCACGTACGACGGCACGAGGCTCTCCACATCGCCTCCAAATCGGGCGATCTCCTTGACCAGGCTGGACGACACAAACGACCACTGGGGAGCGGTCGGGACGAAGACCGTCTCGACGCCCGACAAGGTCCTGTTCATCTGAGCCATCTGCACTTCGTAGTCGAAATCGCCACCCGCCCGCAGTCCCTTGACGATGGTGTCGATGGACCGCTCCGCGCAGAAGTCGACGAGCAGCCCGACGAAAGCCTCGACCTTGACATTGCCCATGGCTTGGGTGCCCTGCTCCAAGATGGCGATGCGCTCATCGGGCTCGAACAGGCTCCGCTTGGACTCGTTGACGAGCACTGCGACATACACGTCGTCGAAGAGAGCCGCGGCACGCCCGATGATGTCGAGGTGCCCGTTAGTCATGGGGTCAAACGACCCTGGGCAGACAGCTCGGCGCATCACGGCTCCCTAGGCTCTTCAACAGTCCGATGGTCTTCATGAGGGTCGTCCGGCTTTGTCGGCGGGTCCGAGGGGTCTGGCTCGACCCGATGGCCGCCAGAGTAAGCTCCGGCTCGCTGACCGTAGCAAA
>JACCZJ010000496.1 GCA_013696065.1 Nocardioidaceae bacterium | reverse complement strand
CGGGTCCCGCTTATCCAGAATCCTCGTGACAACCTTCTGCAGGCAGAAGGTCGGATCCACCGCTATCAGCCGGGGTCGCCGTCGTCGTGTCTGACACCACCTTGGCAATCGAGCTCGACGAGGACGCCGCCGTTGGTCGTGCACTATCGAGGGGCACATCCATGGCGACGACGCGTCCAACTTCACGTTGCTGGGCCATACGGCGGCCGACGTGCTTGTGCGAGCGCAGGAGGACGCCATTCGTCGCGTGCCGTGAGCGCCGGGCTGCCAATCCGGACAAGTTCGCCGCAGAGCTGCGACCAGGTAGCGCCGCCTCGCAAGACAGGGTGCTCGACGCCGGGAACGCCACCCGGTGTCATGGCGCGCTCCGAACGACGGCACCGAACGACGCTGTGCCCACCTGCTCACCCCGCACCGATCGGCATCTCGGTGCTGTCGAACCGGGAGTGTCGCTCGATTTCAGGCTCGGGCGTCGCACGGCGGCCGTCGCTCGAGCAGTGTCCGCTCGATCCCGTTGGTCTCATCGGTCGCCTCGAGGTCGGTCATCTGTGCCACATGGCCGACGACGAATTTGGCTACGCCTCAATCTCGAAACAGCCGCACGAATTGCTGCCACGACCTCGCAAAGGGCTGACGATCGACGTCAGCATCGAACCGACGCGCGGTCGAGCCGAGACTACTTTGGATGTCTAGCGGCGATTGGTTGTCGGTCGATGTGGCTGTGGATGCTGAGGTCGGCGGTGATGGGGGCGGTAGGTCCCTGCGAGCGACTGTCGTCTGAGACGGGAGACGATCACCCTGTGAGGTGCGGCCTTCGGGCAAGGCGCCGGGCCATGCAGGCCTGGGCCCGGGGCCTTGCCAACGAAGCCGACTGTCTTAGCTGACCGTGATCTCTTGCCACATGCCGAGCGTGAAGTGCGGCGGACCCAGTGCGCCTTCCATCGGCGCCGAGCCTTCCATCATGGTGTCCATCGGCGCCGAGCCCTCCATCATGGTGTCCATCGTCGCGGTGTCCATCGGCATGCTGCCGGCCGGCGACCCCTCGGTCTCGCCGCCCTCCGGTGGCATCTGGGCGGCGACCTCAGGGGTGAGGCCCTGAGGGATCGGGCACAGCGCCAGGTAGCGGCCGGCGGTCAGGTCGACCACGCCATAGCCGGTCATGCCGGGCATCGCGAAGGCCGCGCCGACCATCTCCACCGAGGCCATCGCCTCCTCCTCGGGGAGGGCGAGGATCTCCTCGGCCGTCAGCGTCACGTCGTCGTTGATCCGCGCGAACTCGATCACGTGGAGCTCGGCGCCGACGTTGTCGAGCGTGACGATCACCGGCCCGGCCGGCACCTCGCTCGGCACGCCGGTGAAGTAGTAGTCGCCGCCCTCGGTGTCCATCTCGTTGTAGCCGCAGTTGCCCCGCATGTAGTCGATCACCGCCGTGTACGCCTCGTCGAAGGCGGGATCACCAGGACCAGCCTCGGCGTTGGCAACGACGGCCTCGGCCGCAGGGCGGATGTCATCCGGCGCGGCCTCCACCAAGGCCGGGAAGGCTGACTCCATCGCCGCTTGGTCCTCGCTGTTGGCGGCCGATTCGGCCGCCAGTTCGGCGGTGCAGAACGCCTCGGCCTCCGGCGACGTGGCCTCACCGCTGCCCTCGACGGCGAGCGAACCCGGCGTCATCGCCATTGAGTCCATCGGTTCGGTGCCGGCGTCGGCCGCCGCAGTCTCCATCGGCTCGGTGCCGACCGGTTCGGTGGTGGCCGTCGCCGTGCCGGCGATGCCCATCGCCGCGAACGCCAGCGCCCCCGCCCCGGCCGCAACGATCGCCAGCCGGACGTGGATGTGGTGCTTCGTCGTGCGCATAGCCACATCCTTGCCCATCCGCAACCGACGAGCAAGGGCCACCGGCAAACAGCGCCATCGGCGCACCCGTACGGCGTACGTCTACGACCGCTGCTGAAGACCGCCCACATTCTTCTCGGCGGCGAGGCCGACGCCGAGCTGCTCGTCGACCACACCGTGGCCTCGACCGGCGTCACCGCCCCTAGGTGTCGCTACTGGCATTCCGCCCAGCACCGGGTACAACGATCGCCGTGGAGCCCGCGCACGTCACCCTCGACCTCGACGCTGACGCTGACGCCGACCGTGACCGTGACCGTGACCGTGACCGTGACCGCAGCATCGACTACACCTGCGACCAGTCCATCCCGATCACGCCATGACCGACCAGTCACTGCTCGCATCGGACGGGAGGAGCCGAGAGGACGAAACAGGCCGCGACCCCGGTCGACCGCAGCTGTCGAGCCATCGCCTCAGCGGAGCTGAGGCCGCCTCACACGTCGGCGAGCCGGCGATGACAGACATCCTGGCAGGGCGGGTTGGATGCGGCTATCGGCTACCCCCTCATGGCGGCGACTGGGCGATCGTCGCGACAGGATGAGCGGACGGCCGAAGCGGTACAGGCGAGGCGAAGCGGCGCCGGGAGCCAGGTGGCGGGCGGCATCGTTGTTCGTGCACTGGGCCGCGACGTAACGCAGCGACCCCGCGAGCGCTGGAGCCGGCAGGCTACGTCGGTCGATGGCAGCCGCCCTTCTGGTCCGGGCGGCGTCTACGCGTGGATCGCAGTCATCCGGATGGAGATGAGGATGCCAGGGATGACGGCACCCAGTTTGGCGACGGAGCGCGTCGGTGGGTCCACCGGAAACCAGGCCGTCCACTCTTCGTTCATTCCGGCGAAATCGTCGTAATCGTGGAGCAGGACCCCGACTTCGACGACGTCGGACAGCGTTGCGCTGGCGGTGTGCAGCACGGCCTCGCAGTTGGTGAGCGCCTGACGCGTCTGCTGCTGTATTGACGGGCCTGCCACCTGCCCGGTGGATACATCGATCCCGACGAGCCCGGAGATGAAGACGTGGTCCCCGACTTTGATCCCCTGGCTGTACAGCGGTGAACGTGGGGCGTCAGGTGTGCTGATGACTTCGCGCATGTGCTCACCATCTCTCATCGGCGTCGTTGTGTCGATGTTGACCTGTGTGCGGCCGTGCACGTGTTGCGGGGGTCCGTCGGCACAGCGCCGGCCGATCGCGGCGGTCGCAATGACCGCTGGACGCCGCCGGTTGCCGGGCCTGACCGGGTCGGCCAGGATGGGGTCGATGGCGCTCACCAAGAAGCAAGCCGAACGGCTCCCCGCAACCCTCCAACGGTCGCCGCGCAAGGCTCAGGACACCTACATCCACACCTTGGAGTCGGCCGAGAAGACCCACGGCGACGGCGAGGCGGCACACCGCATCGCGCTCGCGTCCCTGAAGCACTCGTTCGAGAAGGTCGGCGATCACTGGGAGCCCAAGGACACCAAGGGTCCGAGTGACGCACAGGACGCCAAGCGCGGTCGAGCCGCACGGCACCGCACGACCAAGACCACAGGGGGCGTCGACGCCTTCGCCAGCAAAGCCCATCTGCTGGATGTCGCCAAGCGGCTCGAGGTCCGGGGCCGGTCGAAGATGACGAAAGCAGAACTGGTGGACGCCATCGACAAGGCCAACCGCAGCGCCTCGGCGGCGTCGCTCCGCGACGAGGATCGCCGCTCCTGACCGCACCCCGACCCGAGGCAGCGTGAGCTGTGTCCTCGCGCCGCCAGGCGTTGACGCGACGGTCAGGACACCCACCATCGTTGCTTGCCCCAGGCGTGGCCCGACTCCGCGTCACTGCTTCGTCTCAGCCAGGATCTCGGGATCCTCTCGAGACTCGTCGTCGGTGATCATGGCCGCGGCGCGATGTCCGAGTTCGCGCGGTCCACAAACACGCGACTCGACGGCCGCGGTCGCATCCAGGAGTGCCGCTGACGGTCGTGCACAGAACAACGCGCCCGAACGACGCCATGCGCCGCCCGGATGGCCGCACCGAACGGCATGTCCGCGCTTGTCAATCCGGACGGTCCCCGGCCGAGCACGGGCCGCAGGTGGTCGCCGCGGAACCGTCGTTATCTCACGCGAGCTGCCCGGGGCGAGCCGGTTCGACGGAAAGGGGCTTCGCAACGGGCATTCGGCGCTATCGAGTGACATCTGCATCTGCTGAACTCGAGCACGAGGGCCAGCAAGCCAGGTGCGATCGACGGGTCATCCGTCTCGTGCCGATGCGGCGAGGAGCTCGACCCGGCAGAGGTTGTAGTTCCGGCCGGTCTCCACCCACGCCTCACCGTCGATCTCGCTTGCGATTGCGTCGGTGGAGATCTGCCGATGCTCTACCACCATCGGATCGTTCGCCCTGAGGACCTCGAACTGCCGGTTCGGGAGCTGCACCCCGAAGACTGCGCTGCAGTCGTACCGCGGCGGGTTCCTGGTGACCGACGGGCATCACAATCGGGTGCTGTGGGTCGACCGCGAC
>JACCZJ010000491.1 GCA_013696065.1 Nocardioidaceae bacterium | reverse complement strand
CTCACTAGCTGCCTGGCCGTGGAGGGGTGGGTGGACGAGGTCGCCTCTGGACGTCCGTATGCCGACAAGGCGCACGCCTTGGCTTGGGCCGGACGAAGTGCAGAGCACCTCAGCGACGACGAGTTGGCGACGGCGCTGACCCGCCACCCGCGGATCGGCGAAGCGTCGCAAGCCGACGACGTTGAAGCCGCACACTCGAGGAGGGAGCAGTCTTCCGTCAGCACAGACGGGGAGGCTATCTCTGCGCTTCGCGAAGGCAACGTTGCCTACGAGCACAAATTCGGCCGGGTTTTTCTCATCAGGGCGGTGGGCCGCTCAGCCGAGGACGTCTTGTCGGAGCTCCGACGCAGAATCAGCAACGACGATGACACCGAGAGGGCCGAGACCGTGGCCCAACTCCGCGAGATCGCGCTGCTCCGGCTGAGCACGGCCCTCGACCCCACCCCCGACGCGGCTCTCGAAGGGGGCCGAGCATGAGTGCCGTCACGACCCATGTGCTCGACTCGTCGACCGGTATGCCTGCGGCCGGCGTCGCCGTCGTACTCGAGTCACATGCCGACGGACAAGCAGAGGGCGCACAGCTCAGCAAGGGAGAGGGACGAGCAGAGGGCGCACAGCTCTGGAAGGGAGAGGGACGAGCAGAGGGAGTACAGCTCGGCAAGGCAGAGACCGACGCCGATGGCCGGGTGACCAGTCTCGGTCCCGACCGGCTCGAGCCGGGGACCTACCAGCTCAGGTTCGGCGTCAGCGCGTATTTCGCTGGCCGGGGAGAAGAGACCTTTTATCCCGAGGTGGTGGTGGCCTTCACCGTCACCGACCCAGATCAGCACTACCACGTCCCGTTGTTGCTGAGTCCCTTCGGCTACTCGACATATCGAGGCAGTTAGTCGTGGGCATCGTGCTCGGCCAGAACCAATACGGCAAAGCTGAGAACCGCGTTGTGCGGATCTACCGCGACTCCGCCCGTCACGTGATCCGAGACCTCAACGTCTCGACTGCTTTGCGCGGCGACTTCAGCGCTGCTTACACGACTGGCGACCAAGCCCATGTGCTCCCCACCGACACGCAGAAGAACACCGCGTACGCGTATGCCAAGAAGGTCGGCATCGAGCAGATCGAGCACTACGCACTCGCGCTTGGCCGCCATTTCGTCGACGACACCGGGCCCGTCGAAGGTGCCCGCATCGAGGTCGACGAGTACGCCTGGGAGCGCATCATCGTGGGCGGCCAGCCGCACGATCACAGCTTTGTCCGGAAAGGCCAAGAGATCCGCACCACCACCGTCACCATCGACGGGAAGGGCCAAGACCAGTCGGCGCACGTGGTGTCCGGGCTGCGTGACCTCGTCATGCTCAAGTCGACGGGCTCAGAGTTTGCCGGTTTCCTCACCGACGACTACACCACGTTGCCAGAAACTCACGACCGAGTGATGGCGACGTCGCTTCACGTGCGGTGGCGATACACCACCACCGACCACGACTGGGGTGCCGCCTATGACGAGATCCGCCAGACCTTGGTCGAACAGTTCGCGAGCGTGCATAGCCTCGCCCTGCAGCAGACCTTGTTCGAGATGGGCACGGGTGTCCTCGAGGCGCAGAGCGAGGTCGCCGAAGTCAAGCTGTCAGCACCTAACATCCACCACTTCGCCTATGACCTTCAGCGCTTCGGCCTGGACAACGACAACGAGGTCTTCCACGTGGACGACCGGCCCTACGGGCTGATCCAGGCGACGGTCCAGCGAGACGACGCACCCGACGCCGGTCGCGCATGGGAGACATCATGGAGTTTCTGACGCCGACCAGCATGGACGAGGCACTGGAGGCCAAGGCGTCCCATCCCGATGCCAAGCCGATCATGGGTGGCACCGACGTGATGGTCGAGCTCAACTTCGCCCAAAGCCGCCCTGCCCTTTTGCTGGACCTGACCCGGGTGCCCGAACTCAGCGATTGGGGCCGTGACAGCGGCAGCATCAAGCTGGGGGCGGGAGTGACCTATGCGCGCGTCATCACCGAGCTCGGCCGTGCCCTGCCGGGCCTGGCCATGGCGTCGCGCACCGTCGGCTCACCCCAGATCCGCAACCGAGGCACTGTCGGGGGCAACCTCGGTGCTGCATCTCCCGCGGGTGACGCACACCCGGCACTGTTGGCGGCCGACGCTGAGGTCGAGCTCAGCTCCGTCGTCGGCGTACGACGGCTGCCGGCCGCGGACTTCTACATCGGCGTCAAGCAACACGCCGGCCGCGATGACGAGCTCATCACAGCGGTCTACATCACACCGCCAACAGGCCCCCAGCAGTTCTGCAAGATCGGCACCCGCAATGCCATGGTCATCTCGGTGTCAGCCTTTTCCCTCGCGCTGCATCCCGATCGCTTGCAGGTGCGGACCGGCATCGGCTCGGCTGCACCGACCCCACGACGGGCCGTGGACGCGGAGAACTTCCTGGCCGAGGCCCTCGACGCTGACGGTCTATGGGATTCCCGCGGCGCCCTGCCTGCCAGCCTCGCGCACCACTTCGGCGATCTGGTCGCTGCGGCGGCTTCGCCCATCGACGACGTTCGTGGGACCGCCGCCTACCGCCGGCATTCGCTCTCGGTCATGGCCCGCCGCTCGCTGCACTGGGCCTGGAGCGACTACTCCTCGGCAAGGATGGGCTGATCATGCACATTACGACGACTGTCAACGATGAGCGCCGCGAGGTCGACGACGTATGGGAGGGCGAAAGTCTCCTCTACATGTTGCGTGAGCGGATGGGGCTGCCGGGCGCCAAAAATGCCTGCGAGCAGGGTGAGTGCGGCTCCTGCACCATCTATCTCGACGGCATCGCCGTTTGCGCCTGCTTAGTGGCTGCCGGCCAGGCCGAAGGACGCGACATCGTGACGGTCGAGGGACTGACTGACGGCGACGAGCTCCACCCGGTACAGCAGGCCTATATCGACGCCGGCGCTGTCCAATGCGGCTTTTGCACGCCCGGTCTCATCGTCGCCACCCACGACCTGCTCGCCCGCGACCCGATGCCGGAGGACTCGGAGATCCGTGAATCGTTGGCGGGGAACCTCTGCCGCTGCACCGGCTACGAGAAAATCATCGACGCCGTCAAGCTCGCTGCCGAGCGGATGGCGAGCAGCCGCGCAGGCGATGCC
>JACCZJ010000461.1 GCA_013696065.1 Nocardioidaceae bacterium | reverse complement strand
ACCCTCGATTGCCGCATTCGCAGCGGTGGCCGTCCCGGACCACCTGCATGTGCCCGAACTCCCCAGCCAGGCCGTGACTGCCGCGATGGACTATCCCTCCCAAGACCAGTCCGCCGCCGATTCCCGTGCCCAAGGTGACGCACAGCAGGTTCGGTTCGTTCTGTGCGGCGCCGAAGCGCCACTCCGCCCAGGCAGCCGCGTTGGCGTCGTTTTCCACCAAGGTCGACAGTCCGACCCGCCTCCTCACCGCGTCGCGGAGTGGCTCGTGGCGCCACGCGAGATGGGGGGCAAAAAGCACCGTCGAACGGCTGGCGTCGACAAAGCCCGCGGCCCCGATCCCCACCGCCGAGACAACGTGGCGCGAGCGGAGGTCGTTCACGATCTCCGCGATCGCGTCTTCGACTTCGGTGGGGCTCGTCGACGGAGTCTCGCGGCGCGCCCGCTCGAGCACGACGCCGTCCTCGTCGACGACGCCGGCAGCCACCTTGGTGCCGCCGATGTCGATGCCGATAGCGAGGCGTTGCAACATCAGCAAGCACTCCGAGCGAGATCGGCGACACCGATCATGCCGGCTTCATTGCCCAAAGTCGCGAGCCGCAGCTGCAGGTGCGGCCGGTGCTCGGCGGCGGGCAGAGTGCTCGTGAATGCCTGTCGGACCGGCCCCAGCAGCAGCTCGCCGGCTTCACCGACGCCGCCGCCGATGACGACCACACCGGAGTCGAGGACCGTCGTCAGGCTGGCGATGCCCTCGCCCAGCCACGTGCCGAGGCCAGCGAGGAGGTCGATGCAGAATGGATCGTCTTGCTGGGCTTGCGAGGTGATGGCAGGCCCGTTGATCTCGTCAAGGTCGCCACCTGATGCATCGAGCAGCGGCTTGGCACCGGCCTCTCCTGCCGCCACCCTGCGTTTGGCCTCGCGTACGAGAGCTGTCCCGCTCGCGTACTGCTCCCAGCAACCGCGTTGGCCGCACCCGCAGGGCAGTCCGCGCGGGACGACGCGAAAATGACCGATCTCCGCGGCGACGCCAAACGAACCGCGCATGAGTTCACCCTTGATGACGATGCCACCCCCGACGCCGGTGCCTACGGCAACCAACAGCAGGTCGTCGACGTCCGCGCCGGCACCGAAACGAAACTCTCCCCAAGCAGCTGCGTTGGCGTCATTTTCGACCACGACGGGGAGTTGCACACGCGACTCGAGATCGTCGCGCACTGGAGCATTTCGCCACGCCAAGTTGGGGGTGAAGAGGACGGTCGCGCGGTCGGCGTCGACGTAACCAGCGGCACCGATGCCGACCGCCTCGACGTCGTGATCGCGCCTGAGGTCGTCGACCAGGGCGACGATGGCGTGTTCCGTGGCCGTAGCATCGTCGGCTGGCGTCTCGGTTCGGCGTTCGTCAAGGAGTCTGCCGTCCTCAGCGACCACACCGGCGGCGATCTTGGTGCCGCCGACGTCTACACCGATGGTCAGAGCCACGGGGTCAGTCCTCCGTAAGGTCGATGTGCGCAGATGGCGCGGAGCCGGCTGGCTTAGTCGGATCGTCGTCTTCTGCCGCCTTCGCCCTCGCTCCTTGCTCGTCGATGCCTTCGAGCAAGCCCTTGACCGCCAGGGCCAACGAGAGCCCTGCACTGGCCAGATGGCCGCGGATATCCGGAGTCAGAGTCCTTGCGAACCTTCCGAAGTTACACACGGGGCAGACCCGACACTCCAAGGGAGTGTGCTGGACTGCGTCGTGCCAGCCGTCCGGTTCGGCCGCGTCGGTTGCGGTGGCAGGGCGGCTTTCGTCGCTTACAGGGTAATAAGCCTCGGCGCTCTCCGCATCGTCGCTTCGCCCATCATCGGGACCCCACGAGGCGGAATCGGCCCCGACCTCACGCGTCCATGCCTGGACAGAGGCGATGAGCTTTGCCGCCTCCTGCGCCAGCGAACCTACGTGGTCCGGGCTCATGTACATCCCTCCTCTTGTCATGGACCTCGACCCGTCGCTGTCGACCGGTACCTGGATCAAACCGTATGCCGCTCAGGTGGCGTTCGGGAAACTCAGGACTGTGACTCGACGCGCTGTTTGAGGCCTTTCAGCGCAGTTTCGATGACGACCCTCTCGCCTTTTCGCTTCAGCATGCCGATCATCGGGATAGCCAGATCCAAGGTCAGCTGGTAGCTCACCTGAGTGCTGCCACCTTGGGGGCGCAAAACGTAGGCGCCCTCCATGGCGGTGAGCATCTTCGCCCGGACCAGAGACCAGGTGACCCGCGTATCGCCTTCCCACTGATACGACAGCGTGTATTCGTCCTTGATCGGGGGAGCATCCAGGACGAAGCTGACCTCACGCGCCCGACCGCCGGCATCCGCTGAGACGACCACTGCGGACTTGACGCCCCTGACCCAGCGCGGATAGCTCTCAAAGTCTGCAATCGCGTTCATGACGCTGGCCGGGTCGGCTGCGATGACGATGCTGGAAGTCGTCTGCTCTGCCATGTAGTCCGGGTCCCCTCGGTTGTCGAATCTCGCGAGACTACTCGGTTACGGCCGCGCTGGGATGCCCGAGTCGGGAGGTAGCGAGCGGCAGGTGAGGAGCCGTCTGAAGTCGTCTGCACACCGCTGGTCTGAGAATCGCCTCGTCACGTAGGCGCGGCCGCGCTCACCCATCGCCGTCGCAAGACCCGGATCGTTGACGAGCTCGAGGATGCGCCGCGTCAGCCCGCTGAGATCACCAGGATCTATGACGTATCCGCTCTCGCCCTCGAGCACGGTCTCCGGCGCACCGCCTGAGTTTCCGACGAGCACCGGGAGTCCTGAGGCGGCCGCCTCGATGAAGACAATCCCGAACGCCTCGGGTTCAAGACCCCAGCGTCGGGTGCGGCAGGGCAGAGCGAAGACGTCGGCAGCTGCATATATC
>JACCZJ010000460.1 GCA_013696065.1 Nocardioidaceae bacterium | reverse complement strand
ACCCAGAGGAGAGCACGTGCCCGTTTACCAATACGCCTGCACCGAGTGTGGCGAGCAGCTCGAGGTTCGCCAGAGCTTCACCGATGCCGCATTGACGGAGTGTCCTGTCTGCGCCGGGCGTTTGCGCAAGGTGCTGAGCGCGGTGGGCGTCGTCTTCAAGGGTTCGGGGTTCTACCGCAATGACAGCCGCAGTGCGGTGAAACAAGGCGCGTCGGAGGCCGGCGACTCGGCCGGGTCGAACGGCTCAGCGGCCAAGCCGGATGGCGACTCGAGCGGCGAGAAGGCCGGGGTCGGAGCGGGCTCAGCTGGCAAGACAGAGGGCTCGGGCGGCTCAGCCAAGTCCGACAGGTCAAGCGGGTCCGAGCGGTCAAGCGGGTCCGACAGGTCAAGCGGGTCCGACCGGTCAAGCGGGTCCGACCGGTCAGCCAGCAAGACGCCGACCGGCTCTCGGAGCGGCGGCTCCGCACCAAAAGCTGCCCACTGAGGAGCCGACCCCCAAGCCCAAAAATCCGAGCCTCACGTTGCCGGAGCGACGCCACACTCGGATCGTCGGCCTGGCTGCCGGGCCAAGCCGCGCTCTAGGGCAGCCGGGTCGCCAGGATCAGGGTTTTGGCCAGCCAGAGCAACCCAAATCCAGTCTCTCAAGGGAGCGAACCTCAAGGTTGTTGTACCACTCGTCGTGCGGCGCCAAAACGCCAAGGTACGGGCAAGTGGGGGCGTGGCCCAGCCCGTGGAGGATGAAGGCTCGGTCAGCCAGTGCGGGGGAGGCATTGCCTGTGGATGAAGGCAGAGGCTGATCGGGCAAAAAACCTAGGCTGGCGTCATGACCGACCTGCACCGAGTGGCGTCAAACATGCGGCGAGCGATGTTGCGCCACCGTCGCCTGATTGCCGCCACCTCTGCGGCAGCAGCCGTCTGGTCGACGGTCCACATCCTCTCGCCGACACCGCCTCCCGCCACAGCGGTGGCGGTCGCCTCCCACGATCTGGAGGCTGGCACGGTGCTCAGCGCAGCCGACGTGCGAGTCATCGAATGGGCATCAGAACTGGTGCCCACCGGAGCCTCGCCTCCAGACCAACTCGCAGGCCAGACGGTGGCGGGTCCCATGCGAGCGGGCGAGCCACTGACAGATCGCCGCGTTATAGGAGCTGCCTCGATGGCTGGCTACGCCGATGGGCTGGTCGCGGCCCCAGTGCGGATCCATGACTCTGACGTGGTCGCCTTGCTCCGAGTGGGCGATCGCATCGACCTCTACGCGGCAGCAGCCAACACCGGCAGTGCCGCCCAGCTCCTCGTCGACCAAGCGCCCGTCGTGACCCTGCCCCAGCTCGACGACGACAGCCGCGACGGTGGGCTCATCGTTATCGCTGTGACGCCCGATGACGCTGCCCGGCTGGCCCAAGCAAGCGCCATGGCTCAACTATCGGTGACCCTGCGCGGCTGATCACATCGGGCAGGCCGGACGGTTAACCGTCAACCAACGCCTCCGCGGTTGGTCCTCGAGGCGAGCTCGCTTGCTATTCTCACTCGCTGCTCACTCGGCGGCTCCGCGGGCTGCCCACTCGACGGCTCACTCAGCTGCTTACTCGGCTGCTCATCCGGCGTGCAACAGCGCCTGTCTGCTTGGAGGTTTCATGAAGGGCTTCAAAGACTTCGTCCTGCGCGGCAACCTCGTCGAGCTTGCCGTCGCGTTCATCATGGCTGCAGCATTTGCAGAGGTGGTGACGGCGATGGTCGACCTGATCATGGGCTTGGTGGGTCAAGCCGGCGGTGTGCCGGACTTTTCGGCCTACACACCGAAAGGTCTTCCGATTGGCACCTTCATCACGGCGGTGATCTCGTTCCTGGTGTTGGCGGCCGTGGTCTATTTCCTCATCGTGTTGCCCTACGCGAAGGCGCGTGAGCACCTGGTGCGCTCTGATGAGGAGGCGGCAGTCGTCACCGAAGACGTCGTTCTGTTGAGCGAGATCCGAGACCTGCTCAGGGCCCGCCAGGGGTGACAACACCGCTCACGACACGTAAGGCGTGATGCGGCACGTCAGGGCAGCTCAGCCGTGATGCGGCGGCACGTCGCGCAACAGATCGCGTTCGCGCGCCGCCACATCTGAGTCGCCGCCAGGCTCACCACCGGCTCCGCCCTCGCCTCGCTCGTCTCGTGTCGAATCGGGCAACACGTCTCCGAAGACCGCATCCCGATGTCGCCGTCTCAGCGCCTCGTCGCGGTCGGACCCCGCAGGTTTAGCCATCACGACACCATCGTCTCAGCGCCATATCTCAGCACCACGTCGCGGTCGGACCGGGCTGACGCATCAAGCTCAACCAAGGAAGCCGCCCTCAACGCGATACGGCATCGTGCAACCAGGACACCTCGAAGATTCCGTGTCGTGGTAGCCAGCCGGTGGCCTCGTGGAGCGACGCGGCCGAAATCCGGTGCGACCGGGTCAGCGGCTCCAACCCCTCACCGGCCACCTTGACCACCCCTTTGGGCAGGAACCCCAGCCTTGGTCGCCCTGCCGCTTCGGCGAAAACCGCGACCATGTCAGCACGCCGAACCGGATCGGCACCTACGTTGTAGAGTCCACCAGGCGCCTCCAGGGCGGCAGCCACCGCTGAACCGGCGTCTTCCGGGTGCACCACATGAGCCCAGCCGTCTGGGTTGCCGATGCCGATGGGGCGCCCTGATCGGGCTTGCACCAACCGCCATCGGGTCATGGCGTCGTCGCCGACCAGGTTCCCGAAGCGCAGGACAACCGACCCACGAGACTTGCAGTCGAAGCGGCTGGCGTTGCACTCAGCGATAGCAGCCGGCTCGGTAGCTCGTGTCACCGCCAAGGGACTCGACTCGGTGATCCACTCGTCGCCTCCATCGGCGTACATGAAGGAAACGCTCTCCTGGACCAGGCGTCGCACTCCCGCTGCCTTCGCTGCAGCCATCACTGTCTGGCTTCCCTCGATGCGCAGACGGTCGTTGTCCTTCCATGCGCCTCGCCGCATCGCCCTCACCCCCACGGGGATCGAGGTAACGAGGTTGCATACCCCGTCGAAGCCCTGCAAGGCATTCGTCATCGAGGCGAGATCCAGGAGATCGGCCTGAGCCGTGGATGCACCCAGGCTCTCAACGACCGCGCGCTTTTGGGGTGTGCGCAACAGCCCGGTGACCTGGTGACCCTGGTCCAGCAATGAGGTGATGGTGGCGCGGCCCAGCACCCCTGTCGCTCCGGTAACGAAAACCCTCATGACCTCTTCACGTTCCCCGTCAGATAACGAGACGATAACAGACCTGTATCAGAAGCTGAGACAAACAGGAAGACCGGGCAGGCGCCACCCGGTCGACGGGAACCAACCCACCGTAGACACCCCAGACGGTAGGCCAATCGCGTTAGGACCGTCCGCCGCACCATCCGGGGCGCTCCAAGTGCTGGCGTCGAGTGGTGGACCGACCGGTTGAGATCGCCCCGAAGGACGTCCGCGTCACTCATCAAGGATGATCGGCACATGGCTCACAACCGCGCAGGAAAAATCGCCCAGCCCGAAGACCTGATCAATGTGGACGCCGTCACCAGCGCCTACTACGACATCACCCCCGACGCGGACAACCCCGACCAGCAGGTCAGCTTCGGCACCTCGGGCCATCGGGGGGCGAGTCTCGACGGCGCGTTCAACGAGCCACACATCCTCGCGACCACACAGGCGATCGTCGAATACCGGGCCGCGCAGGGCATCACCGGTCCGCTGCTCATCGGCCGTGACCCCCACGCCCTGTCGCTGCCTGCCTGGCAGAGCGCATTGGAGGTGCTGGTGGCCAACGACGTGACCGTCTTGGTCGACGCGCAAGACGGCTTCACCCCCACTCCGGCGGTGTCGCACGCGATTTTGCGGCTCAACGGTCCCGAAGGCCGCAACGGTAGGGGCGAGGCGGATGGCATCGTCGTGACTCCCTCCCACAACCCGCCACGCGATGGTGGTTTCAAATACAACCCACCTCACGGTGGACCAGCCGACTCCACGGCGACGGGTGTGATCCAAGACCGTGCCAACGAACTGCTGCGCAGTGGCCTCGCAGGGGTTCGACGGACGACCGGCGAAAAGGCGAGAGCCGCCTGCCAGGCCTACGATTTCACGAGCCGGTATGTCGACGACCTGGCCGACGTACTCGATCTCAACGCGATCAAGTCGGCCGGCATCCGGATCGGAGCAGACCCCCTGGGGGGAGCCAGCGTCGACTATTGGGGCGCGATCGGTGAGCGACACGGGCTCGACCTCACGGTGGTCAACCCCGATGTCGACCCGAGGTGGGCATTCATGACCCTCGACACCGACGGCAAGATCCGCATGGACTGCTCGTCGCCAAACGCGATGGCGACACTCATCGCCGCCCGCGACCGCTTCGACATCTCCACCGGCAACGATGCTGACGCCGACCGGCACGGCATCGTCACCCCTGACGTGGGCCTGATGAATCCCAATCACTTCCTCTCTGTCGCCATCGGATACCTCTTTGCCCATCGTGCCGACTGGTCCCCCGATGCGGCCATCGGCAAGACGTTGGTGAGCTCGTCGATGATCGACCGCGTCGCCGCCGAGCTGGGACGCACCCTGCTCGAGGTTCCGGTGGGCTTCAAGTGGTTCGTGCCAGGACTGCTCGACGGCAGCGTCGGCTTCGGCGGCGAGGAATCCGCTGGCGCTTCCTTTTTGCGCATGGGCGGCACGACGTGGACGACAGACAAGGACGG
>JACCZJ010000402.1 GCA_013696065.1 Nocardioidaceae bacterium | reverse complement strand
AGGAGACGTGCGACCCGCCGGAGCCGGCGTGCCAGGCTGCGGGGGACCTGCACCAAAGCAATGTGACGGTGACGACCCACGTCGTCGGCTTCGCGCTCACGCCGCAGCAGACCGATCTGGTGCGCTGTGTGGCCGAGGAAGGGGGTGGGCAGCTATTCGGCGCCGCCAATGCCCAGCAGTTGAGCGGAGCACTGACCTCGGCCATCGCGGCGGCCGGGGTGACTGGAACCCCCGGGCCGCTGCCCCCGGTGACGGCGCCTGCGCCGCTGGCGGACGTGCGCACCCTGGCCTACCACCAGATCACGTCATGGAGTGCGGCAGCCAACGAGCGGGGCGAGGAGGCGCCAATCCTCAGTGACGATGGGCAGCGTCTCACCTTCGCCCGCGCCCCAGGAACGGGCGACGCCGCCAACCCCAACCGCATCTTCGTCGCCAATGCCGATGGCAGCGGGGAGACGGAAGTCGATGCCTATACGCCGTTATGCGGCTGCGGCTCCACGATCGACCTCAGCGGCAATGGCTTGCGCGTCGTCTCCAGCGATAGGGTGCAATTGCGCGTTGCCGAAGCAAGTGGCGGCGGGGGACGGGAGCTCCTGGCCCTGGACAGCGGCGAGATCAACGCCGTGCGAATCAGCGGTGACGGCAGCACGGTCGTCTTCCGTATCTACCGCGACACCACCATCCGCGGCACATCGCCCAGCCAACCGATCCAACGCGGCATCTACGCCATCAACCCGGACGGCTCAGGGCTGCGCCAACTGGCCGGCCCCAACAATATCGCCCCGGTCCTGGGCGTGACCCCGGACCAAGCCGGATTCTTTGGCGGCAGCTCAGGGTTGGATGTCTCGGCGAACGGGGCGCGAATCGTCTTCACCATGTTCGTTCCCGCGGTGGCCGGTGGCGGGAGTGGGGAGGGACTCTTCGCCGTCAACTCCGACGGCTCCGGGGCACGTAAGCTCCTGGAAGCCTCAAACGTTACCGCCGCCGCCATCAGCGGGGACGGAACGCGCGTTGCGCACGTGACCTACACCGCTGCCACCGGGTTGCAGGAAGCTGTCGTTGCCGGTTTCGATGGCGATGGCCAGCGCACACTGACCGACAGCAACACTCCCCATCCGGGAACCGGCGGTAACCTGCCGAGCGGAGAGCGCATCCAGCTCAGCATGGACGGCTCGCGTTTGCTCCTGGGCAGCACGGGTCTCCTCTACGACACCGCCAGTGGCCAGGCGCTCGCCCTGGGCGTGGGCGCACCCGGCGGCCCCACCGACCCGGCGGCGCTGGTCATCGATGGGTTGTACCGGGCGACGATGGATGCGGGCGCGACCCGCGCCCTGTATCTGTTCCAGCCGTATGATCAGCCATATCAGCTCGTCCAGGTCGATCTGAATCCGGCCGATCTGGGCGGCGCCCCCGCCATTGACGATCCCAACGTCAGTCCGCAGTACGTCTTGACTGAAGGGGGCTCGACGGCCACGGTCAGCGCACGGGTGACCCCGCCCAGCGGGAGTCTTTGGGTGAGCAGCCGGGTGCTGCGTGACGGCCTGCCCGATGCCAACACCTACACCGGCCAGCTTGCCGACGATGGGGCGACCAGCGGAGATGCCACGGCCCAGGACGGGCTGTTCACCAGCAATGGCATCTACACCGACTGCTGCGCTGAAGTCGGACCGCGGACGCTCCGCATCAAGGCCGAGAACCGAGCGAGCGACGGTTTGCAGCATGCCACCGCCGTCGACGTCGCTCCCTTCCAGGTCTCCACGACTCCGATCGAGGGCGGCCCCACCCCGACGACGCCTTCCCCGGCCACGCCACCAATCCCGACAGTCCCACCTCCAACCACCGTGCCCGGGATGGACCTGGCCGCGCAGGCGACGATCGCCGCCCAGGCCGCCCTCATCGCCACGCTCGAAGCGCAGCCCGCGGTGACAGCCTCCGCCGGGCTCACGCCAACCCTCATAGTCCCATCGCCCACGCTTCCGCCAGTGCCCCCCACGGTTCCGCCACTATTGACTCCGCTGCCAGTCACCCCGCCGACCGGACCTGGACTGACGCAGGCGACGCCAACCCCAGACGCGTTCATCACCCCCGATCCGGCGGAATGCACCATCACGCCGCGCGCCGCCGAGGCGCTCTCTAGTCTCACCGCCTCTCCCGATCCGGCAGTGATCGGCGCGTTTGCGGTGGCCAGCGCCGCACCCGGGCTCGACATTCCGGCCGGCATACCCGCTGATGAGGCGATCATGCGTGTCATCGAGGATACCTACCGCCTGATGACCGCCTGCTTCAACGCCGGCAACGATCTGGCCGCGTACGCACTCTGGACCGATGATGGATTACGGCAGTTTCAGGTCAGCCCTCCGGCTGGCGCTCAAGCGCCGCGGCCGGAGGGAGAGCGCTTCGGGTTCCGGGTGACGGAGGTGCGGACTTTGCCGGATGGGCGAGTGGCGGCCGTGTGGGACCAACTCGCCTTCAGATCGTCCGCCACATTCGTCCAGCTCCTCGTCCAGCAGGACAATCGGTACATGATCGATGAAACCATCGATCTCGCGATACCAGCCGTTTCTGACCCGGGCCCTGCCTCACCAACGGCCGGGTCAGGAGCGAGCGGTTAGGCGAGGCTCGCGGTCTCAGTCAGCGGCCGAGGGGCTAGCCAGCGAAGCGATGGCCACAGTTGGCTGGGCCGCTGCTTGCGCTCGGCGTACCGGGGTCCCGCTGGGGCGAAGCCCCGAGCCAGATGTCGGTGAGGTTCAACCGCCTCGTCGCGTCCACGGTGAACCGGCCTTCCCCATCCACATCAGGGGGGATATGGTTCCCGCCAGTAACCGTCAGCTCTAGCGTGCCCCGCTCCAGGTCAAACGTGTAGGTGCCCCAGTAGTCAACGTACGACTCGAACGGCACCCAGGTCACCGCAAATGTGCCGTCGGCGTCGAAGTTCAGCTCCTCGATGGCCAGCGTGGGGTCGCTCTCGGCTCTGGTCCCGCAGGCCACCTGCGCCTCCTCCCGCCACAATCCGACCAGCGGATTGCCCTCCGGCGTGTAGACATACACGTCGGCCGCGACGTGACGCCGGCCACCCTCGACGTCGGCGCGGGCCGTGAAGACGCTGCCGCTCGGGACCATCGCGTCGATCGTCAGGAGACCGCTGTTGGGATCGATGCTGGCGCCATTAATTGGGGCGACCGACCACCCGGCTGAGACGGCCACGGGGATGAAACAGAGGAAGCCAATGGGCCCGCAACCGTCGAAGTCGAGCACGCCCAGGACCAGAACCCGCGTATCGCCGGGCCGCATGCTGATGGCCGTGCCCCCGGCCACCATCCACGGTTCCGACGGTACGTACTCCGGAGCAAAGCCAAGGATGCTCAGACCTTGCAGTGTTGCCTCGTCCAGAGATGTCGTGGGTGTTCCCACCGGCGCCGGCTCGAGAGGCAGTTCTATCATCTCGTCAAGGAGGAGCCAGCCCTCGGTCTCGACGAAAATGTCGCGGGCGCGCCTGCGCTCCCCTTCGAACGCGAAGAGGACCTCGGCGCTGACACGGCCGTCGTCGTGCGTTTGGGCATCACTCACGGAGAGGAGCTCTTCGCGCAGGAGCACGTAACCGACGGTGTGTGTCGCCGGTTCCCCGGGAGCGGTCACCCCGAGCTCGTCGTGCAGCGCCTTCGGAGAGAGGAGC
>JACCZJ010000389.1 GCA_013696065.1 Nocardioidaceae bacterium | reverse complement strand
GGTGAGGTCACCGACACAGGGATGGTGCAGCGCACTCATGTGCACCCGGATCTGATGGGTCCTGCCCGTCTCCAGTTTGATGTCGAGCAGTGACGCAAAGCGGTGCGCTTCGATCGTGTCGAAGTGGGTGACGCTGTGCCGACCGCCGGCCCCGACGGTGAACTTGTGGTCATGCCTGGCATGGCGGACTATCGGGGCGTCGATGGTGCCACGAAAAGGGTCGAGGTGACCCTGAACCAGCGCATGGTACGTCTTGTCGACCGTGCGCTGCTTGAAAGCCCGCTTGAGCTTCGAATAGGCATGCTCGGACTTGGCGACCACCATCAAGCCACTGGTGCCGACATCGAGCCGTTGCACCACACCGCGACGCTCAGGCACTCCGGACGTCGAGATGCGAAAACCCGCGCCAGCAAGGTGACCCACCACCGTAGGGCCGGTCCAACCCACGCTGGGATGAGCCGCGACCCCTACCGGCTTGTCCACGACAACCAGCGCGTCGTCGTCATACACGATGTGCAGCCCGGAGACGGTTTGCGGCACGACGTGCACCGGTGCAGCTGGGCCGGGGATGTTGACCTCCAGGAACGCGTCCTCCTCGACACGATCGGATTTTGCCGGGTGGGCACCATCCACGGTGACCTCGCCTGCTGCGACCAGCTCGGCTGCTTTGGTCCGCGAGATGCCGAACATCCGCGCGATTGCAGCATCCACTCGCTCACCTGACAGGCCGCTCGGCACATGGACGACCTTGCGTCCCGAGAGCGCCGTCACGCGGTGCCCGAGTCGTCCGTGGTCTGGGCATCAGCCCCGTCACTAAGCGGCACTGCGGCGCGGTCATGAGACTCACGACTACCGTCCAGCCGTATGCCGCGAAGGCTCAACAAGACGAACGACGCGGCAGCTGCGCAGATGGCCACGTCGGCAAAATTGAAGACAGGCCAGTTCGGCAGCTCGAGGAAGTCGACGACGTGTCCTCGCAGGGGTGCAGGCGGTCGCAAGATCCGATCCGTGACATTCCCGAGCGCTCCACCCAGCAGCAGCCCGAGGGCAACGGCCCATCCCCGGCTGCCCAAGCGACCTGCCATCTTGATGCACACCACGATGACAGCTAACGCGATGGCCGTGAGCACGATCGTGTATCCGGTCCCCAGGCTGAACGCCGCACCCGGGTTGAACGTCAACCGAAACTGCAACCACTCGCCCAGGAAGGGGCGTGGCATCCCATCGGCGAGGGCCCGAGTCGCCCACTCCTTAGTGGCCTGATCGAGCAAGTAAACCGTGCCGGTAACGGCGAGCCAGACCAAGGTTGTGCGGCGACTCGCAAACGAACGAGCAGCGGTCTTGGCGTCTCTCAGCGACGTTCCTGGCGTTGTTTGCATTCCATGCATAGTGTCGCACGCGGAAATGCCAGCAAACGCATCTTGCCGATGGGCTGGTCGCACGACTCGCAGCGGCCATAGCTGCCCGCGTCGACACGTTTGACTGCTTCTTGGACCAGCTCGAGGTTCTCACGGGCGTTCTTGACCATCGACATCTCATGGTCCCGCTCGAAGGTGTTGGAACCTACGTCCGCCTGATCGTTGCCTGCCCCTTCGCCACTCTCGCGCAGAAGCTGGCCGATCTCGCGCTCGGCGGCGACGATCTCCCCCTGGAGCCGCGTTGCATCGAAATCGAGCGTCGTACGCACATTCGCGATCTCTTTGACTGTCCAGGCTCGCTCGTCCGCTCGAACCGCCAGGCGGACCGAGCCATTCTTGGCAGCCTTCGCCGTGGACGTCGACTTCGCTGAGGCTTTTTCCGTGGCCGCGTGGTTCGCGATCCGCTCGCTCGCGGTATTCGCCGATGTGTTCGTCGAAGGTGTGGCCCGCTTGGCGGTGCTTGCGCTGCTTTCACCAGTGGCCGCTTTGTCCGGGATCGCGCTCCTCTTGCCGGGGGCACCGGACTTCTTGGCCGTAGCCGCGGACTTCTTGGCCGAGGCCGCGGACTTCTTGGCCGTGGCCGCGGACTTCTTGGCCGTGGCCGCGGACTTCTTGGCGGTGGCTGGCGTCTTTTGGGTGGTTGACGCCTTCGATGCGATCGTCAACTTCTGTGCAGCTGCCCGTTTCGCCGCCTGTGCCTTCTTGGTGGTTGCCTTGCTCGACGCTCTCGACACCCGCGGTGCAGGTGCGGTGCCCTTCACTCTTTTCGCCGCCGACGACTTCGCAGGTGCCTTGGCGGCAGCCTTGGTCCCGCTCACCTTGGCCGCAGCCTTGGTCCCGCTGATCTTGGTGGCGGTCCTCTTGGCTGTAGCCGACTTCACAGCGGCTGTTGAAGCGGCTGACTTCGTGGCACTGGTCTTTCTGGTCTTGCTGACCTTCCTGGAAGAGCTGGCGGTGCCTTTGTCCGCTTTCGCTGTGGTTGCACGCTTGCCACTCGTGGCCTTGGCCGCCACCGCCTTGTCCGCCCTCACGGCCGACCTCACTTTGGTTGCCACCCTGCGCCCCTCCCTACCAAGCAATCACCGCGCATGCGGTGACGAGAGGATAGCCGTGCTTCCAAACGCGCCCTACATCGACGCGCCACAATCCGCGTACGCCGGCTAGGACCGATCGCCTAGACTGAGGTAGCTGCAAAGCATTGATGGGGCCATCACCTCGGAGCAGCCGGAAGAACAGTCAGCTCACTGACCCACTAGAACCGGCAGCAGCGCAGAAGCAAGAGGGTTCTCCACCGGCTTGTCCGGGCGGCGGACCAAGGAGGGTGGTACCGCGGAGCCCGGCTGAACGAGCCACTTCGTCCCTTCGCCACTACATTAATATTCGGCAAACGGCCGCTACGACCTGTTACGAAGAGGAAGCGAGACCGCGATGAGCGCCCCCTACCGAGCCGTGCCAACCCAGATCGACCTGCCAGCCCTCGAACGCGAGATCTTGACTTGGTGGGACGAGCACGACACGTTCGCGCGGTCTCTGGCCGAGACCGCTGATGCTCCCCGTTGGACGTTCTACGAGGGCCCGCCCACCGCCAATGGAAAACCTGGCACTCACCACGTAGAGGCGCGGGTCTTCAAGGATGTCTTTCCCCGCTTCAAGACGATGCAGGGCTTTCATGTCGAGCGCAAGGCCGGCTGGGACTGCCAGGGTCTGCATGTCGAGGTAGGTGTCGAGAAAGAGCTCGGGGTCTCCGGCAAGCAGCAGATCGAGGCCTATGGCATCGCCGAGTTCAACGCGAAGTGTCGCGAGTCGGTACAACGCTCCACCCACCAGTTCGAGGAGATGACCGAACGGATGGGCTACTGGGTCGACACCGCCCAGGCCTACCGCACGATGGATCCGTCCTACATCGAGAGCGTCTGGTGGTCACTCAAACAGATCTACGACAAGGATCTGTTGTTCGAGGCCAAGCGCGTTTCGCCATACTGTCCTCGCTGCGAGACCGCCTTGTCCGATCACGAGCTGGGACAACCCGGAGGGTATGAGACCGTCGTTGACCCGTCGGTCTACGTCCGCTTCCCCATCACGTCGGGACCGTTTGCCGGTGCGGCATCGTTACTCGTCTGGACGACCACCCCCTGGACGCTGGTGTCCAACACGGCCGTCGCTGTCCATCCCGACGTCGACTACGTCGCGGCCACCGACGGCAGCGAGACGCTCGTTGTCGCCCAACCGTTGTTCGAGTCGGTGCTGGGAGACAGTTGGACTGTCACGTCGACCGTCTCCGGCCGCGCGATGGAGTATTGGGCCTACCAGCGCCCCTTCGACTTGGTGACCTTCCCCGCCCCCGCCCACTTCGTCGTGCTGGCCGAATATGTCACGACCGAGGACGGTTCCGGTCTGGTCCACCAGTCCCCCGCATTCGGCGCCGACGACCTCGAGGTGTGTGCGTCGTACGGCCTGCCCGTAGTCAACCCCATCACACCCGACGGGCACTTCGCCACCGAGCTTCCCCTCATCGGTGGCCAGTTCTTCAAGCACGCGGACGCCGATCTGGTCAGTGACCTCGACAAGCGCGGGCTGCTCTTTCGCCATGTCGCCTATGAACACTCCTACCCCCACTGCTGGCGCTGCCACACCCCACTCATGTACTACGCCCTGCCGGCCTGGTACATCCGCACCACCGCCATCAAGGAGGGGTTGATCGCGGAGAACGAGAAGACCAACTGGCATCCCGAAAACGTCAAGCACGGCCGTTTCGGCAATTGGCTCGACAACAACGTCGACTGGTCGCTGTCGCGCACCCGATACTGGGGTACGCCGCTGCCGATCTGGCGATGCGCAGACAACAACCACCTGGTCTGCGTGGGTTCCTTGGCTGAGCTGGGCGAGTTGGCGGGCCAGGACGTGAGCGCGCTCGACCCGCATCGGCCGTATGTCGACGATGTCTCGTGGCCATGCCTCGATTGCGGGCAGGGGATGCGGCGTGTCACGGAGGTGATCGACGCCTGGTATGACTCCGGCTCGATGCCCTTTGCGCAGTGGGGCTATCCCTACGCGGATGGGTCAACGGAAGAGTTCGACAACGCCTACCCGGCGCAGTTCATCTGTGAGGCGATCGACCAGACCAGGGGGTGGTTCTACTCGCTGATGGCGATCGGCACTTTGGTGTTCGGCAAGTCGTCGTACGAAAACGTGGTCTGTCTGGGGCTGCTGCTCGCCGAGGACGGTCGCAAGATGAGCAAGCACCTGGGTAACATCTTGGAGCCCATGCCGCTCATGGACACCCATGGCGCCGACGCGGTCCGCTGGTTCATGACGGCCTCGGGCTCCCCGTGGGCGGCTCGCCGTATTGGTCCTGACACCTTGCAGGAAATCGTGCGCAAGGTGTTGCTGACGTACTGGAACACGGTTGCCTTCCACACGCTCTACGCCCGGACGGCTAGTTGGGTTCCATACGTCACACCGGTGCCCGAACTCGATCAGCGGCCGGTCCTGGATCGATGGGCGCTGTCGCAGGCACACCGACTTGCCGTCGACGTGACGGCGGCCATGGAGAAGTTCGACACACAGCGCGCCGGGGCGCTCCTCGCGGCATACATCGACGACCTGTCGAACTGGTACGTGCGACGCTCTCGCCGACGCTTCTGGGATGGCGACCCGGCCGCGCTTGCCACCTTGCACGAATGCTTGTACGTCGTGACACTGCTCATGGCGCCGATCACGCCCTTTGTCACCGAGCGGGTCTGGCAGGACGTCTTCCGCGCCACGTCGACCGAGTTGCCGGAGTCGGTGCACCTTGCGCGCTGGCCCCGCATCGACGGCAGCCTCGTCGACGAGGAGCTCGACCTCCAGGTGCGACTCGCCCGTCGCCTGGTGGAGCTCGGGCGTTCGGCGCGCGCAGAGGCGAAGGTGAGGACTCGGCAACCGTTGCAGCGGGCGCTGATCGGGTCCGCCGCCTTCGAGCGGCTGAGCGACGAGCTGCTGGCCGAAGTGGCTGGCGAGCTGAACGTGCAGCGCGTGGAGTCGTTCGCCTCAGCCGGTGATCTCGTCGAGCACACCGTCAAGGCCAACTTTCGGACCCTGGGCAAGAGGTTCGGCAAGGAGACACCCGCGGTTGCCAGCGTCATCGCGGCGGCAGACGCGACGAGAGTGGCCGACGACCTCGCGACCCAGGGGGCCACCACAGTCTCGTTTGAAGGTCGCCCCATCCAGCTGAGCCCCGACGAGGTGATCGTTGCCGAGCGGCCGGCACAAGGCTGGTCGGTCATCAACGAACACGGTGAGACCGTGGCCCTCGATCTGGAGATGACACCTGAGCTGCGCCGGGCCGGGTTGGCCCGTGAGGTGATCCGGCTGGTGCAGGACGCCCGCAAAAGCAGTGGATTCGACGTCTCCGACCGGATCAGGTTGACCTGGTCGGCCGAGTCCGAGACCGCAGCGGCCATCCGCGAGCACGCAGACATGATCGCTGGCGAGGTCCTCGCCGTCCGGCTCGAAGAAGCCGACTCCCAAGACGAGTGTGCAGAGGGAGCTGGCCCCTGGGCCCGCGACGCAGAGCTGGGTGTCTCCTTCGCCGTCAGTGTGGCCCGCTAGCTCTTCTTCCCGTCACCGAGCAGTTCTTCGGGGCGACGCGGAGTCTCATCGTCGTTCGATGGTGGCGAGGGCACCTCGCTGTCGGTCTTGCCTTCGAGTGCGTCGAGCTGACTTTGGAAGTAGCTCTTGAGGCGGCTGCGGTATTCGCGTTCGAACGCACGCAGGTCTTCGAGTTCTCGCGCCAGGTTGTCACGGTCACTCTCGAGCTTGTCGAAGAGTTGGGTTCGCCGTTCGGAGAGCTCCGTCTCGAATCGTTGCGAGCGATTCTTCGAATCAGCCTCCAACTGGTCGGCTTTCGCCTTGGAGTCAGACTGCAGCCGCTCGGCCTTGGTGCGGGCCTCACCGATGATCTTGTCGGCATCGTCGTGCGCCTCAGACACAAGCTGGTCGGCGTTCTGCGCAGCGATCTCGAGCAGCCGAGCGGCCGCACCGGACGCCTGGGCAACGGTGCTGACCGCGGGCAGTGCAGGCCCGGTGGTGGTAGGCGCAGCTTCCGGCTCGGACTTTGCCTGCTTTTTGGCGGCTGCCACCGGCCCCGGGGCGCCGGACGTCGCGGCGGCCAGCCTGCTGCGCAGGTCTTCGTTGTCCTCGTGCAAGCGGGTCAGCTCGACCTCGACTTCGTCCAGGAACTGGTCGACCTCCCCCATGTCGTACCCCTCACGAAGGCGAACCGGTGTGAAGGTCTTCTTGCGCACGTCCTCGGGTGTCAACGGCATGAACTCACCTCAAGTAGGTCGGGAACGAATGGATCGCGGAGCAGGCTCACGCTATCGGTCGGTCGCGGGATACGACAATGCGGATCAGTCTGCGGCTACCTGGAGAGCAGGAGCGCCTGGTTGACCTGTCGCAGCACCCAGCAGATCAACAAAACGAACAAGATGGACAGGTCGATCGCTGCGTTTCCGAGCCTCAATGGCGGGACCAGTCGACGGAAGAGTCTGATGGGCGGATCGGTGGCGGTGTAAACGAGTTCGAGGCCCACCAGGGTGGGTCCGACTGGTTGCCAAGACCGAGCGAACATCTGCACCCACTCAGCCACTACGCGGGCCAGGATCAACATGAAATAGGCCCAGAGCACCAGCTCTATGAGACTTCCGACGACCACCACGGGCACAGCCTAATGGGGCGCCAAGCTAGGACACGAGCCCGATGTGTCAGCTCTGGTTGAAAAACCCGTCCTCGGCGATGCGTTGCTTGTCTTCGGCGGCAACCGTCACGTTAGGGGGGGACAGTAAGAAAACCTTGCTGGTGACGCGCTCGATGGAACCCCGCACCGCGAACACCAGACCAGCCGAAAAGTCCACCAGCCGCTTGGCGTCGCTGTCGTCCATCTCGGAGAGGTTCATGATCACCGGCGTGCCCTCGCGGAAGTGTTCACCGATGGTCCGCGCCTCGTTGTAGTTGCGCGGGTGCAGGGTGGTGATGCGAGAGAGCTCGGTGACCACGGACGCCGCAGGGCGACGCTCAGACAAGGATGCGACCGACGTGGGCCGGTCCGCAGGCACTGCCTTTACTGTCCGGCTGGGCGCTCCGACCGCCGTGCTTCCCGTGTTCGCGGTGCCGTCGTCGTCGGATTGGTAGTCCTCCTCGTAGCGATCGTCACCCTCTACCAAGCCGAGGTAGACCCCCATCTTGCGCATTGCGCCCGCCATGACCTCGTCGCCTCCGGTTCGCTGATGGATATCGCGAGCCGCCAGCCGCGGCAGCTCGAAACCGACCCTACCGGAGCGCAGGGCGCTGACCGAGTATCGCGCTGCCGACGCGCACGTGTGTCGCGCCGGCACGAATCGCGTCCTCGAAGTCGCCGCTCATCCCGGCTGAGACGATCGTCGCCGAGGCGCTGATGGCTCTCACGATGCGGCTCGCCTGGCTGAGTCGGTCGTATGCCGATATGGCGTCTCCTCCGGGTGGCGCCACCCCCATCACCCCCGCTAATCGAAGCGCGCCGGCACCGTCGAGGGCGGCTGCGACAGTTTCCAGTTCGCCCCAGGCCACCCCGCCGCGCCCGCCCCGCGACACCTCCTCGTCCAGGCTCACCTGGACCAGGCAGTCGATCTCCCGGTCATGGCTAGACGCACCCGCGTCGAGCCGCTGAGCCACCCGCACCGAGTCGACAGAGTGGACCATGTCGGGATAAGAGGCGATGCGAGTGGCCTTGTTGGATTGGATCTGTCCCACGAAGTGCCAATGCAGGTCGAGCTCGGCCGTGTCGGCCGCCTTGCTCTCGGCCTCTTGATGCTTGTTCTCAGCGAAGTCCCGGACACCCAACTCATGCAGCGCACGGATGTCGCTGACCGGCCAACTCTTCGTCACCACGACCAGGGTGACGTCATGCGGGAGTCGACCGACCGCGCGTGTCGCCGACTCAATCCGCGCGCACACGCCCTCCAGGGCAGCGGCCAACACCGCATGGCGCGCGTCGCCGCTCACACCGCCAGCTCCTTGAGCACGACGATCCCGGCAGACCGTCCGGAGTCGCCGGAATCGCGGCGAAAGGAGAACAGCTCCGGTGACTCGAGGGTGCAGCTGCTGACATCGGTGACTCGACATCCGGCGTCCATCAACTGGCGACCAACCGCTGCTCCCAAGTCCAGGGACGGCGAGCCCCACGTCGTGCAGCTGTAGGCGGCCGGGACCACAGCTGAGACCTCGTCCCGCATCTGAGCGGGGACTTCGTAACAGCCGCCACAGACGTGCGGTCCCACCCAAGCCTCGACCACGCGGGCACCGCGCATGCGCATCGTGGACACGGAGGCTTCGATGATGTGGGCAACCACGCCGGCACGCCCGGCGTGGACGACGCCCACCACTCCTTGGTCAGCGTCAGCCAGAACCACCGGCACGCAGTCAGCGACTCTGACGCTCAGCGCCACGTGGTGGACGCTGGTCACCATCGCGTCGCACGAAATTGGGGGCGAATCCGCGGAAGAAACGACCATGACCTCGCGTCCGTGGGCCTGGCGCATCCAGGTCAGGCGCGAGACACCCAGGGCGCGGGCCACGCGTTCACTGTTCTCGGCCAGCTCGAGTTCGCGATCAGGGGTGTCGCTCAGGTCGAGCGAGTCGAATGGCGGACCCGAAACGCCTCCATGCCTGTCAGTGAATGCCACCTCGACGACACCGGCCGAGCCTCGCAAGCAGACGTGAGTGGCGAACACGAACTACTTGAGGAAGTCAGGAACGTCGAGATCGTTGTCGTCGAAGGGGATAGCCCGCGGCTGACGACTTGGTGCCGGCGCACTGCTTGCCGGCATGGGAGCAGATGACTGCGCGGGCTGCGGCTGCCGAGGTTGCGGCTGCTGCGGTTGCTGCTGCTGCGGTTGCTGCTGGCCTTGGCGTGGGAGCTCGGGTGGCACGGCAGTAGCCCCCGCGCCCTCACGGCGCAGTGCGGGTTGGCTTTGGTCTCGCCGTTTCGGCATACCTCCGTCGAAGCCAGCTGCGATGACAGTCACGCGCACCTCGTCGCCGAGAGCATCGTCGATCACAGCACCGAAGATGATGTTGGCGTCGGCATGAGCCGCCTGCGACACCAGCGCGGCTGCTTCGTTGATCTCGAAGAGGCCCAGATCAGAGCCACCAGAAATCGACAGCAAGACGCCGTGGGCACCGTCGATAGATGCCTCCAGGAGTGGGCTCGACACCGCCATCTCGGCGGCGATGACAGCGCGGTCGTCGCCGTTGGCTCGACCGATGCCCATCAAGGCAGAGCCAGCGTTCTGCATGATCGACTTGACATCGGCGAAGTCGAGGTTGATGAGCCCCGGGGTGGTGATGAGGTCGGTGATCCCCGAGACGCCCTGGAGCAGGACCTGATCGGCTTGCTTGAAGGCGTCGAGCACGCTGACGCTGCGGTCGGAGATGGAGAGCAACCGATCGTTGGGTATGACGATGAGCGTGTCGACCTCTTCGCGAAGGGCAGCAATTCCCTCCTCGGCCTGCTGCGCGCGCCGGCGGCCCTCGAAGGAGAACGGCCGGGTCACCACTCCGATGGTCAGCGCGCCGAGCGCGCGGGCCAGCGCTGCGACGACCGGCGCACCTCCGGTGCCGGTGCC
>JACCZJ010000368.1 GCA_013696065.1 Nocardioidaceae bacterium | reverse complement strand
CTGTTCGCCGCTCGCGCACGCGATTGGGCCGAGACGTGGGAAGGTTCGCTTGGCTGGGGAACGCCCGTCTATGAGCACGTACTGGACCGGGCCAAGATCGGATCGGGCACGCGGGTGCTTGACTGCGGATGCGGCGCTGGTCGGTTCCCGCGTATGGCCGCCGACCGCGGGGCGATCGTGGCCGGCATCGACGCCGCAGCATCGCTGATCGATATAGCCGCCGAGCGGACCCCGGAGGGCGATTTCCGGGTCGGCGACCTCGAGGCCTTGCCCTGGCCGGACGATTCGTTCAACGTTGCGGCGCGTTTCAGCTCGTTTCAATTTGCCGACAACCAAACTAGAGCCCTCGCCGAAGCACGCCGCGTGTCACACGGATACGTGGCGGTTGTCATCCCCAGCCGTGTCGCCGATTCCGGCATTACGCAGGTGTTCAAGCCCCTAGTCCCCTTGTTCCCTGCTGAAGCGATGGAGTCCATGAAGCAGAGCGGCATGTTCGCCCTCTCCGAGCCTGGAAGGCTCGACAGGGTGCTCGCCACCGCCGGACTGAGTCCACAGCATGACGACGAAGTGGACTGCCGGATTTTCTTTGAGGATGCCAATGCTGCCGTGCGGGCCTTCGTTGGCGCAGGTCCGACGGCCCTCGCGATCCAGCAGTCAGGTGAAGAAACTGTGGCCGGTGCGGTGCGAGGGGCGCTCAGTGTGTTCACCGACTCCGAAGGCCATGTGGCGCTCCCGGCCTGGTATCGTCGTTGTGATCTCCCAAGCGTGAGCCGTCCCCAGTGCATTCAGGAATCGGCGTGAACGCGCTATGCACGGGTGGACGGGGGAGCGAGGGCATGGTCGAGGGGCATTGCTGAGCCACCGGACTGTAGCGCGCAGAGCACGCTTTCGACCGCGCCGTGGCCGCGTTCAGGGAAGAAGAGACTATCGGCCTCTGCGGGGCAAAAGGATCCTTACAGGCCGCGCCGCGCCCCCACTCCGGGGCCCCAGCAGCATGTCCATGACGTTTGACCCGGCCCAGGGCAGAGAGGCGAGCACCACAACCCCGAAGCTATGTCAGTGATCGAGGGGCAAGTGGGTTTTGAGCCCTAATGGTCGAGAGTGTCTCAAGGCTGGTCTCTGGGTACTTCTGAGCGCGCTCCACCTCCGGGTCGCACTTGCACCCTTCCACTTCCTGGATAAGTATGTAAGGAGTCGCCACCCCAAGGGTGAGGTGGCATGGTGAACCAAGCGATCGACCATCGCAGCGACCGCAACGGGTCGCCGAAGATCCCGCCCACGCCGAGAAGGTCTTGTTCGAGCTCAGGATCAAAGACGAGCGCTCATAGCGGGAGCTGATCAGAGCGAAGAACAGCGCCGCGGCCTCCGGATCGAAGGGAATGTAGCCGACCTCGTCGACGATGAGCAAAGGCACGCGTCCGAGACGCTCGAGCTCGTCATCGAGCCGGCCGGCCCGCTTAGCAGCACCGAGGCGGTTGACCCACTCGTGGGCGGTCGCGAACGCAACCCTCTGCGCCCGCCGGCATGCCTGAACACCCAATGCGATCGACAAATGGGTCTTGCCCGTTCCGGGAGGGCCCAGGAACACAACGTTCTTGGCTTCAGCGAGGAAGTCCAGCTGCGCTAGATGAGCGAACGACTGGCGCTTGACCGAACGCTGGAAGCTGAAGTCGAAGTCGTCGAGGGTCTTGATCTGGGGGAAACGAGCCGCCTTGATGCGGGCATCAGATCCCCTGACCTCGCGTTGGTTGGTCTCCTCCGACAACACCGCGGCGAGAAACGCCTCGTAGTCCCAGTCCTCGTCGCGCGCCCGCTCGGCGAACCGCTTGGCGGCCTTGGGGATGCGCGGCATCTTGAGCGCACGTGCCAGATAGGCGACCTCGGAGGCGGCCGAGGTCATGGCGTCACGCCGGCGAGCGCGTCGTAGCGGGAGAGATCCGGAACCTCGAGCGCCACATCTCCTGTCCGAAGCCGGTGCCTTGCCTCGAGCGACAGCCTCAGCGCCCGGGCGTGAACCGGGTCCAAGACGACGTCTGAAGGGACGTAGCTGCGGGCGTGACAGGCGATCTCCTTGCCGTCGAGGTGGACCGCAAGCTCTCTCGACGACATGCGCACCGCGACCCTGCGACCCACCAGCTGTGGCGGCACCGAGTAGTCGACGTCTGCGACTCGGATGAAGCAGTCCTTGGAGACGCGCACCTCGAGATGACGGTCGGTGTGGGGCGCAGGATCGGGAAGCGCGTGGAGGAACGATCGTTCGACGTTGAGGGCATCCGCCACCTTCCCCCCCCACTCGCCGGTGATGACGAGCAAAGGCGATCTCGTTCGTCCAGCTATCGAACTGAGCCTGGAGGTCGTCGGGTGAGGCGAAGCTGCGCAGCGGCAGGAAGCTCGTCTCGAAGTATCCGATGGTGCGCTCGACCTGACCCTTGGACTCGGGCTTGCCCGGATCCAATACCACCGGCAACAGTCGAAGGTGTCCGAGCAGCGCGGCGACCTCATCGTGCAGGCGCGCAGCGGTGCGGGGTCGGCGGGGCTCCACGATAGAGGAGTCGTTGTCCAAGACGAGCTTGTCGGGAACGCCGCCGAGACGTTTCAGGCAACCGACGCAGCCCTCGAGGAAGTCCGGCATCGTCTTGTGGAAGCTGAACACGACCGCGTGGGCAGCGGAGTGCGGAAGCGTGGTGACGAAGCCGTAGGGCCGCCGGGTGCGCTTCTTGCCGACGGGGATTTCGAGCGGGAGCTCCCACCAGTCGCCCTGGCCGATCTCGCCCGGCAGGTAGCTGGTTCGCTGGCGTCCCTGGGCGATCAGGAACTCGGGGCGCACTCTCTGAAGGTGGTCTTTGAGGATCGTGATGCCGCCCCGGTAGCCCTCCCGCCGGAGGTGGTCGATGATGACCGTGGCCGGGGCCTCGGGGTCGTCGAACAGCAGCTCGGCGATCCTGGCCTTGTGGGGATCCAGCAGCGAGGGCCGGTGCCCACGCTCGTAGGTGGGCGGCTCTGTGAGCGCCAGCAGTCGGTAGACGGTCGTGCGGCTCATGCCGAGCCGGTCGCCGATCTCCGCCTTGGAGCACTTCTCTCGATGAAACAGCCGGTGGACCTCGGCCCACTCCTGCACTCTGAACACTCCTTCCTCCCCCGTCGGTCGTTTGCCCGAGGGTCCGTCGAAAACTGGCCCTTGCTACGGCAATGTGTTCAGCTTTCGACCGGTGCGAAGTGTTCAGTTTTCACCCGGCGTCGACACGCAGTTAAGCCTGCCAAAGGGGCCCGCTTCGCTATGCACAAGGACGAGAAAGTCACTCTCCGCTATACGTTGCCACAGCGGCTAAACCGCTAAAGCGCTCGTTTGAGATGGTGCTGTAGATCGTCATCCACTATTGCCGTGGCACAGAGTCGTTGCCGACGACGACCTCGGTTATGCCCTCGCCCTGGTCACGGCCACCGGCAAACGCTCGCGGCTCCGCCGCGGAGCAAACCCTGCGCCCTGGCTGGGGCTCGTGCGTCGCGCCCAGTACCCGGACACTCTTGAACGGACGGAGCTTCGTCACGCCCAACGACGTCAAGGTGTCCTGGGGCACAGCTCCCCTGGAACAAGTCCCTTAGGGCTGAAGCCAGGAGGGTGGGAGGTTGCAGTAGGCCTTGATGTCCTGGTGGCGCCGCCTGGGAGTGCCCGGGCCGGGACAAAGTGGACAGCTGGCAGACCAGCGCGAGGTCATCACCTTGCGGTGCCTCCTGATCGGGTCCATGTTGGCTATTCGTTGGGGGCATCTTCCATCTAGGCGCCGAGATAGGCGATCTGCCCGATCAACCCCCAGACCGCCGCGTCTTGAAGGGCCGATACCTATTAGAGAGGGGCGAAGGTCGCCCCACATTAGAAAGGACAGTCGTGAAGGACGACGACAACGAAATAGGTGGAGGCAAGCCCTCCGATATCCCCTCCGCCCAGCACGCCGCAAACCGGAGAAACGCGCAGAAGTCGACCGGCCCCCGTACCCCGGAGGGGAAGCAGACGAGCTCGCAGAACGCCATGTCCCACGGCGCCCACGCGAGATCCGTTCACCCGGTAAGAAGCGGGGCTCTGGCGGAGAATCCCGTCAAAATCGAAGCCTTCATTGCGGCCATTGTTACGGCTAAAACTCCCCGGGATGAGATCGAACGCGAGGTTGCGTGTCAGATCGCCAACACTCTTCTTCGCCACCGCCGCGCCGGCCGCCTCGAAGCCTACGGGTTGGCCAACTCCTCCCAGGTGGATGAGCGCTATGACGCCGCCGTCTACAAGGCAAAGTTTCTTGGGGATGTGCTCCAGGGGACATCTCCGAACGAGGAGGCATACTTCCTGGCGTTGGTGAACTTCGTCCGCTACAAGAAGGATGCCGTCTTGCTCTACATCATGGAATCCACCTCTGATCCGAGCTCGACAAGCGACGCCGACAAGGCCAGAGAGCCTCTCAAGATCACGAGCGAGCCCGTCGAGGAGCCGGAGCAGTACTTCTGGAAGCTGATCAAGCACTTCTGGGGCGACGACACCGCAGCTGCTATCCGCTGGAGCGAACAGGTCCACGCCGAGTGCGTGGCGGATCGGGAGCTGGCCGAACAAGACAAGGCTCGTTCCGGTGCAGCGGAGGCGCTGGACGTGCTCGCCAAGGTCTCGGTCATAGACGCTCGCACTTTCAAGGATCTCGAGCGCCTCGAGCGGTATTACGAGCGCCTCCAGACGAGGGCGATTCCGGAGGTCGAAAGGTCAAAGGAGGCCGAGATGAACTAGCTCGCGAAACGAACCCATTTGGGTCTTTCGACCGGCTCTGGTCTCGTCGCCGATCTGTGGTGACCCCAAAGCTCCGATGAACCTCACGTTCCGGAAATGGCCAGATCCGTTACTAACCTTTGTGCTGATGGCCGATGGACTGCTGATTCGCGGTTTTCCACCGGCCCCACGAGGGCGGGGCATG
>JACCZJ010000356.1 GCA_013696065.1 Nocardioidaceae bacterium | reverse complement strand
CCGGCCGCCGGTCCCTCTCGGTGCCACGCAGTGCCGGCACAATGCAGAACGTGCACTTGTTGTTGCAGCCGACACTGACAGCGACCCAGGCGGCATACGCGGAATCTCTGCGCGTGGGCAACGTCGAGGGGAACCGGTCGAGGAAGTCCTCGATCTCGACCTGCGCCTCTTGTGCGACGCGTGCCCGCTCGAGCAGCACCGGGAGTGAGCCGATGTTATGGGTCCCGAAGACGACATCGACCCACGGGGCACGACGCGTGATCTCGGAACGGTCCTTCTGGGCCAAACACCCCCCCACGGCGATCTGCATCCCCTGGTGGGCCGCCTTGACCGGTGCAAGCTGTCCGAGATTCCCGTAGAGCTTGTTGTCGGCGTTCTCTCGCACGGCGCAGGTGTTGAAGACGACCACGTCCGCGACCTCGCCTGAGGCGGCCCTGACATAGCCCGCCTCCTCCAGCAGTCCCGACAAGCGTTCGGAGTCGTGCACGTTCATCTGACAGCCGTAGGTGCGGACCTGGTAGGAACGTGCCGCCTCGCCGGGCGCACCAGGTGCGGGATGAGTGGCCAAGCTGTCGCAAGGGCTGAGAAGGGTGGTTGTCATAACCGGTCAAGGGTACGGCGGCTCGCTCGTCCGGCCCAACATGCCCACGTGTGATCCACGAAAAACGGTTTAACCGACGCGCGCGACGCGTGTTCGGCTGACGCCGTGGTGCCAGCAGGGTCGAACCCGACGCCGACTGGGTTTCCAGGGCTCGACACGCTGCTGCAAGAACTGACCGAGCGTGCGGGAGCCATCTTGAGCAACAACATGGTCGGCGTGTACCTGCAAGGGTCGTTCGCCATGGGCGATGCTGACGTCTACAGCGACTGCGACTTCCTCATCCCTGTCCATGTTCCCGTTACGCCTAAGCAGGAGGCTGGCCTGCGGGCGCTGCACGACGAGATACCCACCAGGCGGGGCCACTGGACGCATCACCTTGAAGGCTCCTATCCGGTCAAGGACCAGCTGAGAAGTCTGCACGGTCTGGGCGAAAAGTGGCTCTATACGACCACGGATGGCGGGACATGCAGTGGTCGACCCACTGCAACAGCGAGGTGGCTCGATGGTCTCTGAGAGAACGTGGGGTCGTATTGGCTGGCCCAGAGCCCAAGTCGTTCGTGGAGGAGGTGACCGCAGCTCACCTGCGTGCCAGGATGGGCGGTCTCGCGCGTGAGTTCTTGCAGCTTAGGTACGTGGATGACCCTGGATATCGCCTGGGGACAGCGGTACGCCGCAACGACATTGTGCCGAATTCTCTGCACCCTTGAGGCAGGGAAGGTGGTGTCGAAGAAAGAGGCCCTGCTGTGGGATATGGAACACCTCGATACTCGGTGGTCCGCGTTGCTGCATCAAGTGCTAGCAGACCGACCGAGGGGCTTCGACGCGGACGAGACGTCCCGCCCCGGAAGCGTGGGACAGCCGCTGGCCTTCGCCGCCTACGCAGAAGCGATAGCTGCCCATCGGCGAGAGGGTGGCGAACCTATGTCGCACTGGAGCGCCTGACGCAGACTCCTCATCCTTGCTCGCGCGGAGCGATTGTCAGCGGGCAACCTCTGTGGCCCGAGACTCACGGACCACCGTCACCTTGATCTGCCCTGGATAGGTGAGTTCGTGTTCGATCTGCTTGGCGATATCTCGAGCCAGCACTTGGGCTTGGATGTCATCGACCACGTCGGGCAACACCATCACGCGGACCTCTCTGCCCGCCTGCATGGCGAACACCTTGTCGACGCCCTCGCACTCATGGGCGATCTCCTCGAGCCGCTCGAGTCGTTTGACGTAAGACTCCAGTGACTCGCGGCGCGCTCCCGGTCGGCTGCCGCTGATGGCGTCAGCCGCTTGAGTGATGATCGCCTCTACTGTGCGTGGCTCGACCTCGTTGTGGTGTGCCTCGATTGCGTGGACCACGTCATCGCTCTCCCCCAGCCGGCGGGCCAGCTGCGCGCCCACCATGGCGTGGGAGCCTTCCGCCTCGTGGGTGAGGGCCTTGCCGATGTCGTGCAACAACGCTGCTCGACGGCACAGCTTGCGGTCCAGGCCCAGCTCGTCGGCGATGAGGCCGGCGATGTGGCATGACTCGAGCAGATGCTTGAGGACGTTTTGACCGTACGAGGTGCGAAACTTGAGCTGTCCCAACGTGGTGACGAGTTCGGGATGCATCGTGGTGATGCCGGCTTGAACCAGGGCGTCCTCGCCGGCCCGTTGGCAGACTTGCGCAACCTCCGCTTGGCTGCGCTGGTGCATCTCCTCGATCCGGCTCGGATGGATGCGTCCGTCGAAGAGGAGCTTTTCGAGTGTGAGTCTGGCAGTCTCTCGTCGGACCGGATCGAAACTAGACAGCAACACCGCGTCCGGGGTCTCGTCGATGATCACGTTGACCCCAGTGGTCTGCTCGAAGCATCTGATGTTGCGGCCTTCGCGTCCGATGATGCGGCCTTTCATGTCGTCGCTGGGCAGGTGCACCGCCGACACGACAGCCTCCGCAGTCTGCTCAGAAGCCACTCGCTGAATGACCGTGGCCAGCAGCCTTCTCGCCCGGGTCTGGCTCTCCGCCTGGATCGTAATCTCGATGTCGCGCGCCTTGACCGCGCCTTGCCTCTTGGCGTCGTGTTCGATCTCGCTGATCAACTCGGCTTTCGCCTGGTCAGCGGTCAACCCTGCGAGTCGCTCGAGGATCCGGCGCCGATCCTCGGCCAGGTCGAGCAGCTCAGCCTTGCGGGCGGCGATGTCTTCCTCGAGCTGCGCTAGCCCGTGCGCGCGATCCTCGAGAAGGTGTGCGTCATTGTCCAGCCGGGTTTCACGCTCGGCGAGACGATGTTCGCGACGTTCGAGATCGGCGGTTTGCTCGTGGAGCTCTCTGCGGACGACAGCCACCTCATCGTCGGCCTGCCGTTGGAGTGCGCGCGCCTGCTCGAGGGGCTCGGGTCGGTGAGCGAGAATCGAGGCCTCACTGTGACCCTCGCCCGGGGACGCCGTGAGGAGTGGATCCAGAGGTGTAGGCTGCTCCGGGATTTGGACCGCCGGACCGGTTTGGGCGAGCCCGGCGCCACCAGTGCCAGCACTCTTCGCCGCACGTGCCCGAGAGGCCTTGCGCCGGACTACTCCGAAGGTGACCAGGCCGACCACGGCCAGGAACAAAGCCATGCCCCCGATGACTACGAACACCAAGAGAATGATTGGCACGTCGGTCTCCCTTCGTCAGACCGACGGATAATCGGCCATCGATGTGCGCTGGGAAGCAGCGACGTCGACTCGACGTGTAGTCGCACAATCATGGCAGCAACTTGTGCCGCTCACTTCACCTGAGTTGCCCTCTTGGGCGACGGTGCGTATCGGTTTTGTCGGGCGGGTGTTGCATCCTCCGTGGGTATGTCGAGTGAGCCGCCCGGGTGTCCCCGGCAATCTCAGGCTTAACAGGAATCGGGTTCGTGGTTATTGATTCGTGCAGTGCAGTCAGTCGGTAAAAGCGTTGAGTCGTTACTTCTTTGTTACACCGTAGGTCGGCGCTGGAGTGCGGTCAAGCATCAGCCATCGTGCGCTCGTTGCTCGTCGGCGATCACTTGGCGCACAACAGCCATCGCCACCGAGCTGGAGTAGCCCTTGCGGGCCAGCAGGCCGACCAACCGGCGAAACCTCTTGGCCGGCTCGAGAGAGCGAGTGACATTCAGCTTGCGCGCTACCAAGGCGGAAGCTGCGGCCCATTCTTCGTCAGGACTGATGTTGTCGACGGTGTCGCGCACGATGTCGTCGGGAACACCCTTGCGCCGCAACTCCTGCGTGAGCGCACGGCGGGAGAGTCCGCGACCTGACTGGCGAGACTGCACCCAGGCACCCGCATAGGCGACATCGTCGACGAGCCCCACCTCTTGGAAGCGGTCAAGCACCCTTGCCGCCACCTTGGGTGGCACGTCTTTGGCAGCCAAGGACATCTCGAGCTCATGTCGCGATCGAGCCTGCCGCGTGAGCTTGCGGAGCACGATGGCGCGCGCGACCGCCTCGCTATCAGCTGGGGGGCCGAGATCTCGATCAGAGTCGTGCGGCTCGACCTGGGGGCACTGCACTGGCGTCAAAAGTCGATGTCGACGGGCTCCGCGACGGTGTCGTCCGCCACGGTGGCACCGATGCCGAGCTTTTCGAGGATTCGCTTTTCGATCTCGTTGGCAAGGTCGGGGTTGTCCAGGAGGAAAGTCCGCGCGTTTTCTTTGCCCTGGCCCAGCTGGTCACCCTCGTAGGTGTACCAAGCTCCGGCCTTGCGGACCAGACCGCTGTCGACCCCCACGTCGATGAGCCCGCCCTCACGGCTGATGCCATGCCCATACATGATGTCGAACTCCGCCTGCTTGAAGGGCGGAGCGACCTTGTTCTTGGCCACCTTGACGCGCGTGCGGTTGCCGACGAAGTCGGTGCCGTCCTTGAGGCTCTCGATGCGCCGTACATCGAGACGCACGGAGGCGTAGAACTTCAATGCTCGTCCACCGGTCGTGGTCTCGGGGGAACCGAACATCACGCCGATCTTTTCGCGGAGCTGGTTGATGAAGATCGCGGTGGTGCCTGAGCCGCTCAGGGCACCGGTGATTTTGCGCAGCGCCTGACTCATGAGCCGAGCTTGCAGACCCATGTGCGAGTCGCCCATCTCACCCTCGATCTCAGCTCGCGGGACCAAGGCCGCCACCGAGTCGATCACGATGATGTCGAGGGCTCCCGAGCGGATCAGCATGTCGGCGATCTCGAGGGCTTGCTCGCCATTGTCAGGTTGAGACACCAATAAGGCATCGGTGTCGACACCCAACTTGGCTGCATAACTGGGGTCGAGAGCATGCTCGGCGTCGATGAACGCGGCGATACCACCACCTCTCTGAGCATTGGCCACCGCGTGCAGGGCGACGGTCGTCTTACCGGAGGACTCAGGCCCGTAAATCTCCACTATGCGGCCACGCGGGAGACCCCCGATGCCGAGAGCGATGTCGAGCGAGATGGCGCCGGTGGGAATCACTTCGATCGGGGCTCGAACCTGGTCGCCCAGCCGCATGACCGATCCCTTGCCGTGCGCCTTGTCGATTTGAGCGAGTGCGTTGTCGAGTGCCTTTGCGCGGTCTGCGTCAGCCATGTCCAGTGCCATCCATCAGGTTTGGAGGGTCAAACAGACCCTGCGGTTCGTTGTCGAGAAGAACGCTAGGGCGGACCACCGACAAAACTGCTTTCCTCGACACCGCTGTGGATAAAGACTCTGGCTAACGGTGCTGAGGAGAAACTATCCCGAACACGTGTTCGAACCAATCCGACACGCCGTCTCCCCTGATGATCTAGGGCCGGACGGCGTACCGCACCGGACGACTCTCGTGCGCCTCACGCTCGACTGGCAGCGAGTGTGCGGGGACGACCCTTCTATTCGAGTGGAGGTAACTGGCCTCTCGACGGGAGGGGAGTGACCTCTCAACGGGAGGGGAGTGACCTCTCGACGGGAGGGGAGTGACCTCTCACCGGGAGGTAACTGGCCTCTCAACGGTCGTGGGGAGGGAGATCGAGGGCGCGCCACACCTCACGCCATACGGTCTTGGCATCCCAACCGGCGGCCAGCGCTTGCTCGACCGTGCGCCCACCGAGGCCGGCGATCACATGCTCGCGCGCCCAGGTGCGCGCATACCCCGATCCCAGCGCGGACTCCATCCGGGTCCAGAACTCCGTGTAGCGCATCGGCCCAAGACTACGACCCGGTCCAGCCAGGAGACCGGGAGGACCGCGGCCTCGAGCAGTCAGACTGTCCGCGGGACCTCGACCTGCGCTGGCAGGCGGACGACGAATCGGCAACCGCCGTCTGAGTTGGAGACCTCCACGCTGCCCTGGTGCGCCTCAGCGATCCCTCGCACGATCGCCAGGCCGAGCCCCGAGCCGGCATCCGCCTCCGGGGTGCGCGCCTGGCTCCCGCGCCATGCGACGTCGAACACCCGTTCCAGCTCCTCGTCGGGGATGCCACCGCAACCGTCGCTGACCACGAGCTCCACTGCGTCGCCCCTTGCCCGTCCGGTGACCTCGACTTGGCCTTCGCTGGGTGTATGCCGGATGGCGTTGGCCACCAGGTTGCCGATCATCCGGCTGAACTCACGCGGGTCGGCTCTCACGGCCACCCCTTCGTCGGCATACCCACCGAGCCGAACATTCTTGGCCAGCGCCACCGGACTGCTGATCGCCACGGCTTCACTAATGGCCTCATCGAGGGGCACCGACTCGAGGGCGAGCTTCAGCGCTCCGGCGTGGATCCGGGAGAGTTCGAAGAGGTCGCCCACCATCCGCGCCATCCGATCGACCGTTTCTCGCATCTGCGTGTGATAGCGAGCCGGATCGTCGACCATGCCGTCCTCGAGAGCCTCCGCCATGGCCCGCAAACCAGCCAGGGGCGTGCGCAGGTCGTGAGACACCCAGGCAACCAGTTCTCGCCGAGACGCCTCCAGCATGCGTTCTCGTTCATGGGATTCGACCAAGCGCGAGGACGTCTCGGCCAG
>JACCZJ010000326.1 GCA_013696065.1 Nocardioidaceae bacterium | reverse complement strand
CCGCGATGCGCTCGGTGCCGAGCCAGCAGATCGTCATACTCCCCAACGACGCTCACACTCTGGCGGTGGCGGAGGCGGTGGCCCACGCTGCCCGCGCCGAGGGGCTCCGCATCGCGGTGATCCCGGCTCGCGCTCAGGTGCAGGGCTTGGCCGCGCTTGCGGTCCATGACGGCACCCGCGCCTTTGACGACTATGTCGTCTCGATGACGGCCGCAGCCGGACATGCTCGCCATGGGGCAGTTTCGGTAGCCATCCGGGATGCTTTGACGTCGGCGGGTCCGTGCCGTCAAGGCGATGCCCTCGGCGTCATCGAAGGCGACATCGTCCTGGTCAGCAACGACCTCGCGGAGGTCGCGGTCGACATCGTCGAGAGGTTGCTGCGAGGAGGTGGCGAGATGCTCACCGTGGTGCGAGGTGCTGGGGCAGACGATGACCTGGTACGCCGATTGGAGTCTCACGTGGCTGCCGCCCACGCCGGCGTTGAGCTGGTTGTCTATGACGGCGGTCAAGTCCGCTATCCGCTGCTGCTAGGAGTGGAGTGAGGGTGCGGGTGGACTTCGACACCAAACTCGACCGGGTGCTCGGTGACCGATCGACCAAGGCGTTGCACACCGCGTTCGATATGGAGACGGTCGGTGACCTCCTCCGGCACTATCCACGGCGCCTCGACGACAGGGGCCAGCTCACCGACTTCGCCAATCTCGAAATCGGCGAACATGTCACCGTGCTGGCGCGTGTCGTGAGCATCAGCGAGAGCACCTACAAGCCGAAGGCTGGGGGTCGGCTGGCCACGCGCACCGAGATCACGGTCACGGACGGCCAGCGCCAGCTGCTGCTGACCTTCTTTCGCCAACCCTGGAAAAAGGGCCAGCTCAAACACGGCACGATCGGCCTGTTCAGCGGCAAGGTCAACCTTTTCCGCAACAAGATGCAGTTGCTGCAACCCACCTGCGACGTGCTCGGCTCAGGCACCGATATCGGAGAGTTCGACGAAGACACCGACAGCATGCGGCGGTGGTGGCCGATCTACCCGGCCACTGCCAGCGTGTCTTCCAAGATGCTGATGGATTCGGTCAAGCTTGTTGTCGGCGCGATAGGGGAGGTGCCCGACCCCCTCCCTCTCGACGTGCGCAGAGAACTCGGTTTGTTGCCCCTCGACCAGGCGTTGAGACAGGTTCACCAACCGGCCGATCCAGAGGAATGGCATGCGGCATGCAGCCGGTTGCGTTTCGACGAGGCGTTCGTGGTCCAGACCGTGCTGGCACAGCGACGGCACCTGATGGGGTCGCTCCCAGCCACCCCGCGTCCAGTTGCCGATGGCGGCCTGCGAGCGAGATTCGACGCAGCCCTGCCCTTCACATTGACGGCGGGCCAGCTCGGCGTGGCCGCAGAGATAGAGCGCGACCTGGCTCTCGCGCATCCGATGCACCGCCTGCTCCAAGGGGAGGTGGGATCAGGCAAGACGGTGGTGGCGCTACGGGCCATGTTGCAGGTCGTCGACAACGGTGGTCAGGCGGCATTGCTTGCCCCGACAGAGGTGCTGGCGGCCCAGCATCATCGCTCGATCGTCGGTCTGCTCGGTCCGATGGCCGAGGGCGGCATGTTGGGGGGAGACCTCGACGGCACCAGGGTCGTCCTGCTCACCGGGTCCACGTCAGCGGCTCGGCGCAGGCAGGCGCTGTCAGAAGCCGCCTCCGGCGCGGCCGGCATCATCATCGGCACCCATGCCCTTCTCGAAGAAGTCGTGCAATTCGCCGAGCTCGGCCTGGTGGTCGTGGACGAGCAACACCGCTTCGGAGTCGAGCAGCGCGCGGCCCTGACCGCCAAGGCCGGTTTCACTCCGCCCCACGTGCTCGTCATGACCGCGACGCCGATCCCTCGCACGGTCGCCATGACCATCTTCGGTGACCTCGATGTCTCCACGCTGCGTGAGCTGCCGCAAGGTCGGGCACCGATCCAGAGCAACGTAGTCCCCACTGCCGAACGCCCCGAGTGGCTCGCTAGAGCCTGGCAGCGAGTGCGCGAGGAGGTCGACAATGGCCATCAGGCGTATGTCGTCTGCCCTCGAATCGGAGGCGAGCCCGAGTCGGCGATGCAGGAGTCTCCGGCAGACGAGTCCGAGACCGCTGCCCGAAGGCCGCCCCTGGCCGTCGCGGACGTGGCCGCTGAGCTGGTTGGCGGGCCGCTGGCGGGGTTGCGGGTGTTCATGCTGCACGGACGCCTGCCCAGTGACGAAAAGGACGACCTGATGCGTCGCTTCGCGGCCGGGAGTATCGATGTGCTCGTCGCCACCACGGTCATCGAAGTAGGGGTGGACGTGCCCAACGCCACCTTGATGGTGGTCATGGACGCCGAGCGTTTTGGTGTCTCACAACTGCATCAGCTGCGGGGCCGGATAGGGCGAGGGTCGGCGCCTGGGTTGTGTCTGCTCGTCACGGAGGCTCCCGATGGGACGCCGTCACGGGCCCGGCTCGACAAGGTGGCTGCCACCTCCGACGGCTTCGACCTTGCCCAGATCGACCTCGAGAGCCGCCGGGAAGGCGACGTCCTCGGTGCCAATCAATCCGGCCGCCGGTCGAGTCTGCAGCTGTTGTCCGTGCTCCGTGACGAGGATGTGATCGCGCAGGCTCGGCGTGTCGCCGAAGCCATTGTCGCGACCGATCCGCTGCTGGACTCACACCCCCTGCTCGCGGAAGAGGTTGAACGGCTGAGCCGCACGGAGCAAGCCAGCTACCTGGAGAAGTCATGAGCACGGCGCGACCCGGGCCCCTCAGCTTGAGGCGCTGCAGACGCTCAGCTGGAAACGCCGTGACGTGATGGCGTCGTGACGAGGATCATCGCTGGCGAGGCCGGCGGGCGACGGCTGCGCACACCTCCCGGACGAGCCACCAGACCGACCTCGGACCGGGTGCGAGAGGCGCTTTTTTCTGCCCTGGAGGCGCACCTCGGCACCTTGCACGGTTGCCGGTTCCTCGACGTGTTCGCCGGTTCGGGCGCCATCGGTCTCGAGGCACGCTCGCGGGGCGCCTCGGCTGTCACCTTGATCGAACAAGATGGGCCGACCGCTGCCCTGATCCGCGCCAACGCCAAACAGCTCGGCATGAGTGATGTCAGTGTCATCGCGGCCCGGGTGGGGCGCCTAGCGGTCGACAGGCCATCGGGCGGCCGCGCATCGCCGTTTGACGTGGCGTTCTTCGATCCGCCATACGACGTCCCCCATGACCAGCTGGCTCAGGTCATAACCGACCTGGAACAGTCGGGTTGGCTGTCGCTCGACGTACTCCTCGTGGTCGAGAGACCTCGCCGCGGTGATGCCTGGCGGTGGCCGGCCGGGTTCGAGCCGCTGCGTGAAAAGCGCTATGGCGAGACCGTCCTTTGCTACGGTCAGCGAGCGGGAGCTGACTCTGGCGGCCAT